>NZ_JACJPW010000086.1 GCF_014696265.1 Aerosakkonema funiforme FACHB-1375
CCGACGCCCTCTTCAATATTCAGGAGTGGTGCGACTGAAGGCGCGATGGGTTATAGCAGCACCTGTATTCAAATTTACCCAAGCTAACCCGTCACGAGTGCCCACCCACAATTTATTGCCGGTATCCGAAGAGAGGGAAAGGACTTTAGCCGCAGGCAGACCGGAAACTTGACCCGCGAGCGTTCCGGTGTAAGGATTGTAACGAAAAACACCAGCATCTGTACCGACCCAAAGGCTACCCAACTGGTCAAAATTCAATGCTGTAATATTGCGTTCTGCTAGTTCGGCAACAGTTCGCACGATTTTACCGGTGAGGGGATCGAGTTCGATCAAATTGCTGGGCGTTCCCACCCACAGACTACCTTTAGAATCTAAGGCTAAAGCTTGGACAGTCGTGCCCGGTAAGTCGGTAACTCGTCCGATCGGATAAGCGCTGGCGGTATCGACTCTTACCAAACCGTCGAGAGTTCCCACCCACAGCTGACCTTCTGTATCTAAGCTGAGGGCGTTGGCGCTAACACCCGGTAAGTTTCGCAGCGTGGTCATCAATAATCCTCGATCGGGACTAATTAGAGATAAACCGCGATCGCCTCCTACCCACAAATAACCTCGTTTGTCAATCAAAAGAGACAATACTCGATTGGAAGGCATAAAAAAATTCTGTGCCGTAATTTCGTTGGTGCGGGGGTCTACTCGTTGCAATCCCTGGTAAGTTCCCACCCAAATTCTGCCTACTTTATCTTCAGCTAAAGCACCGATAAAAACATCGGGTAAGTTGACCCGCGTCAAAATGCGACCCGTATTGGGGTCAATCCGCGCTAATCCCTGCCACGAACCTACCCAGAGTTTGCCGAGAACATCGCGTAGTAAAGCACTAACGCGATACTCTCGTTGCTGAGGCGTTTGGCGCTGTATTCGTAAGGGATCGACTTCTGGTGGCGGCGGTTGTGCTGGGTAAAAGGGAGTCTCATCTTTTCCGGACGATTGAGCTAGGACGCTTCTGGTGTCGGTTTCTCCCAGGAATGCTGCCAATCCCAGCAGCGCGGCACTTAGGAAAATACTGATGCGCCCACTCAATAATGACATAGTTATTCTCCTGACCGAACGATTCACAAATAGGCTACTGCTTAAGAGAGTCTAAGGGCTAGGGGAAGAGAGGGGCAGAGGAAAGGAAGGAATTAGCTAAATTGCGAGCGATAATCTCACATCGGGACGGGAGTGATAGTTGCAGTGCCGCGACTTAAAAATATTGTCGCCCCACTGACGGGAAAAGGGGGGGATTTGACAAGAACATCATTTTTTTGGCTGTTCTGCAAGGACGATCCCCAAATCACAAGATGTCACTTTTTGGATGGATGGTGCAACAAAAATTTATACCTATTAAAAATATATAAAGAGAGGTTATGAAATTCTAAAAAAAATTTGAAGTGTAGCTAATTGATTTCTTGATATAGTTTTAAGCATCTGCCAAATGGGCAAAAAAAAATTGCAGTAATTCCCAGGAAGGGACATATGTCTTACGCGAAAACGACGACTCAAGCGAAAGCTGGGTATCAGGCCGGAGTTAAAGATTACAGGCTGACTTATTACACGCCAGATTACACACCGAAAGATACTGATGTTCTGGCGGCGTTCCGCGTAACGCCTCAGCCCGGAGTACCTCCAGAAGAAGCTGGTGCTGCTGTGGCTGCTGAGTCCTCAACCGGTACTTGGACAACAGTTTGGACTGACCTGCTGACCGACCTCGATCGTTACAAAGGTCGTTGCTACGATATCGAACCGGTTCCTGGCGAAGACAACCAGTACATCTGCTTCGTTGCTTATCCATTGGATCTGTTTGAAGAAGGCTCTGTTACCAATATGCTTACCTCGATCGTAGGTAACGTATTCGGTTTCAAAGCTCTGCGTGCGCTGCGTCTGGAAGACATGAGAATTCCAGTTGCCTACCTGAAAACATTCCAAGGCCCTCCCCACGGGATTACAGTAGAACGGGACAAGCTGAACAAGTACGGTCGTCCTTTGCTGGGTTGTACGATTAAGCCCAAGCTGGGTCTATCTGCTAAGAACTACGGTCGTGCAGTTTACGAATGTCTGCGCGGCGGTTTGGACTTCACCAAAGACGACGAAAACATTAACTCTCAGCCGTTCATGCGCTGGCGCGATCGTTTCCTGTTCGTTCAAGAAGCGATCGAAAAAGCTCAAGCTGAAACTGGTGAAATCAAAGGTCACTACCTGAACGTGACCGCCCCCACCTGCGAAGAAATGATGGAGCGGGCTGAATTCGCTAACGAAATCAACACGCCCATCATCATGCACGACTACCTGACTGGTGGTTTTACCGCTAACACTACTTTGGCTAAGTGGTGCCGTCGCAACGGTCGCCTGCTGCACATCCACCGCGCTATGCACGCAGTTATCGACCGTCAAAAGAACCACGGTATCCACTTCCGCGTACTGGCTAAGTGCTTGCGGATGTCTGGTGGCGACCACCTGCACTCCGGTACCGTTGTAGGTAAGTTGGAAGGCGAAAAAGGCATCACGATGGGCTTCGTAGACTTGATGCGCGAAGATCACATCGAACAAGACCGCGCTCGCGGTATTTACTTCACCCAAGATTGGGCTTCTATGCCCGGTGTAATGCCAGTTGCTTCTGGCGGTATCCACGTATGGCATATGCCCGCGCTCGTGGAAATCTTCGGCGATGATTCTTGCCTGCAATTCGGCGGCGGTACTTTGGGTCACCCCTGGGGTAACGCTCCCGGCGCTACCGCTAACCGCGTGGCTTTGGAAGCTTGTATCCAAGCTCGTAATGAAGGTCGCAACTTGTTCCGCGAAGGTGGCGACGTGATCCGCGAAGCTTGCAAGTGGAGCCCCGAACTGGCTGCGGCTTGCGAACTGTGGAAGGAAATCAAGTTCGAGTTCGAGGCAATGGATACCCTGTAATCGATTTTGGATTGCCGATTTTGGATTTTGGATTTATTTATTAATCTAAAATCCAAAGTCTAAAATTTAAAATCGCCGGAGGCGGGGTCAAAATGGATCTCAAACAAGTCGCGAAAGATACCAGCAAGACGCTGATCAGCTACTTGACCTATCAAGCCGTGCGGATTATCATGGCTCAACTGAGCGAGACTAATCCTCCGCTAGCTTACTGGCTGAATAACTTTTCTACGAAAAGCAAAATCCAAGATGGAGAAGCTTACTTGGAGGAGTTGCTCCGGGAAAAGCAGGAACTGGCGTTACGAGTGATGACGGTGCGCCAGCATCTAGCAGAGGAAGTAACAGATTTTTTGCCAGAGATGGTTCGCACTGGTATTCAACAGGCAAATATGGAGCATCGGCGTCAGCATTTGGAACGCATTACGCAACTGACTGTTTCTGACCCCGCCGCATCTCCTGAAGGGCAAACAGAACCGCAAGGTGAATCTGAATAAGCTCGATCGTTAGCAGATAGAACAGAATTACAAGTACTAAGGAAGACCTGTAAGCAATGAAAACTCTACCCAAAGAGCGTCGTTACGAAACTCTCTCTTATCTTCCCCCTCTCACCGACGCCCAAATCGTTAAGCAAGTTCAGTACATTCTAGAGCAAGGCTACATCCCAGCTGTAGAATTCAGCGAATCTTCTGCGCCGGAAATGCACTACTGGACTCTGTGGAAACTGCCTTTGTTCAAGGCTACCACTGCTCAAGAAGTTCTGGAAGAAGTACGCGCTTGCCGTTCGGAATACTCCAACTGCTATATCCGCGTTGTGGGTTTCGATAACGTGAAGCAGTGTCAAGTTCTCAGCTTCATCGTTTCCAAGCCTAACACCAGAGGTTACTAATATTTAGTTGGTACAACTGAATCGTTAGTTTTTAAAGTAGGGGCAATTCATGAATTGCCCCTACTTTATTTGTGAGGATGGGAAAGTGCGAAGTTTCTGTGTGGTGAGATGAAATCGCACTTCTGGCTACCCATTTTATTAATTGGTAAAAGATGCGATCGCATTTTTTTGTTAATCTCTAAATCTCGTTACCAATTCTTCACGGGACAATTGCAGTAGTAAAGGAGTAAACTCCTCTGGAGGGAAACTCAATATCGAGTCAATTAAAGCAGATAATTCTGCATCTAATTCTCCAAATCTTGCTTTTAATAAATTTTCTACTACTAAACGCTCTCCCTGTTGGATACCTTGTTGGATACTTTGTGCTAACTTTTCCTGAAGCAAAGGTTGCAATCTCATAACTAACTCCCGATCGTCTGCTTCTAAACTTTGATTGACCGTTAAATTTTCTCGTAATTGATAGAACAATTCCAAGATTCTTTCTCGCCATACATTGTCTGGCGGTAGCGCCTCCAATTCATCAATTGCTTGCTTTTGTACGTTTTTCTTTCCCCATATTCTCAGCCAAAGAGTTTCTGGAGTTTTGGGTAATTGATGAATTACTACAATGGCTGTTCTCAAATAATAGGGAAGGAAATAAACTCCCGCGCCCCAATTGTCCTCTAGTATAGCGCGGAATCCTTCCAAGATGGAGGCTGAGGCGGTTGGAGTGAGAATCCATAAGTAAGGTAAGCTGATGGGTTCATCGGGTGCATTTTTGCGCTTTGCTTGTCGTTGAATGCTTTCTCGGACTTCTAGCGCTTTCAGGAGGCAAGCACAAACTTCATCTGGGTCAATGGCATTGCGAAAGGGTTCAAAGATGGCGGCTGTTTCTCCCAATCTTCCTAATAATCCTAAATCTTGCGATAGGGTTTCGGGAGGAGCGTTGGGAATGAACAGTACATCGATTTCTCTTATTTCGGATGAGACTTTTTGAGCGGGTTTTACTTGTCCGTAGGGTGTCAGTAATTCTTCTAGACAATCTTTTGTGAATCGATCGTGTATGAAGCGAGTCATTATTGACAATGGAATCTTTTTAGGTGATATTTATTATTATATAATAAATATGCGATCGCCTCACATTAGATTTTATTGTTGAGCAATTTATTATACTAAAAGCCAACACCATAATTTTTGGGTAGTGCAAGTAAGCAGAAAGCCGGAGACATATTGCTACTCCTTATGCCACAATGAAAACAAAGGGTTGGAGGTCAAGTAATGACAGGAACAATGCCGAAAATTTTGCCTTTGGAAAATGGGGATTGTCTCAGTCGCGCTGAATTTGAGCGACGCTACGAAGCAATGCCTCAGTTGAAAAAAGCCGAATTAATCGAAGGAGTTGTTTATATGGGATCGCCAGTCCGAGTTATCCACGGTAGACCTCACGCTAGTATCATAGGATGGTTATCTCCATATCGGATTGCCACACCCGGTATCGATTTGTTAGCTGATACCACGGTACGCCTCGATGCAGATAACGAACCACAACCCGATGCACTGTTGCGAATTGAAGTTGGGGGACAATCTACTATTAGCGAAGATGGTTATATTGAAGGTGCTACTGAATTTATTGCTGAAATCGCCGCAAGTAGTGCTTCTTATGATTTACGAGAGAAATTGAGAGTTTACCGTCGCAACCAAGTACAAGAATATTTGGTTTGGCAAGTTTACAACCAAAGAGTTGATTGGTTTCGCTTAAGAGAAGGAGAATATGTTGCTTTATCAGCGGACGAATCGGGAATAATTAGAAGTGAAGTATTTCCGGGTTTGTGGTTAGCAGTTCCGGCTTTATTAAGTGGAAATTTGCTTGAGGTACAGTCGGTTTTACAGATGGGGTTAGTAACATTAGAACACCAAGCTTTTGTAGAAGAGTTGAGCAACCGGGGATAATGCGATCGCATTCCTATGAAAAGCGCGATCTGAGTTTGCCAACACTATCATTCGACTTATTCTTATTGTGAAGGGACAAATAAAACTGCTTTTATTAGGAGTCACGATCGATATAGTGATTTTGTGATGACAGAATTAGAAATTCACCAGAAATATTTGTTTTCTGCGTAACGGGTACGATAAGTGGAAGAAAACCTACTATATGCGTACTCTGCGGTTCAAATAAATAAAAACTTCGCGTCCTAAAACGCGATCGCGTTTCGCTTCGCTATCGCGCCTTCGCAGTTAAATTAATTGTTGGGTTTCCTTACCTCAAGCCAACCTACTATATGCGTACTCTGCGGTTCAAATAAATAAAAACAATCGCACCCATCAAACTAATTAAACTATCCCACTTGTTACCTAATGTTATAAAATTTTAACATTAGCGTTAGATGCGATCGCCAATCACACACCAATGTCTTACTACATCTCTCCCAGGTTCCTTGACAAACTTGCCGTTCATATCACCAAAAACTTTCTCGAACTTCCGGGAGTAAGAGTTCCTCTAATTCTCGGCATTCACGGACGCAAAGGAGAAGGGAAATCCTTTCAATGTGAATTAGTATTCGAGAAAATGGGCATCGAAGCAGTGCATATTTCTGGTGGAGAACTAGAAAGTCCAGATGCAGGAGATCCGGCGCGTTTGCTGCGCTTGCGCTATCGAGAAGCAGCAGAATTGATTAAGGTTCGCGGTAAAATGACTGCGATCGTGATTAACGATTTGGATGCAGGTGCAGGACGCTTCGATCAAGGCACGCAATACACGGTAAATACGCAGTTGGTGAATGCTACGCTGATGAATATTGCCGATAACCCAACTAACGTACAACTTCCTGGCAGTTATGATTCAACACCCCTACATCGCGTGCCAATTATTGTGACGGGAAATGACTTATCCACTCTCTATGCGCCGTTAGTTCGCGATGGTCGGATGGACAAGTTTTTCTGGGAACCAAACCGCGAAGATAAAATTGGGATTGTCAGCGGTATTTTTTCCCAAGATGGACTTTCTCCCAGTGAAATTGAGCAGTTTGTCGATACTTTTATCGATCAAGCTATTGACTTTTTTGGCGCAGTGAGAGCGAGGATTTACGACGAACTAATTCGGGAATTCATCCACAAAGTTGGGATCGATCGAGTTTCTGCTCGCGTGGTAAATAGCGCTGATGGAAAACCAAATTTCATCAAGCCAGATTTCCGACTACCTCGCTTAATTGAATTTGGTAATTTAATGGTGCAAGAACAACAGCGAGTGAAAAATTCAAGGTTGGTAGAAGAGTACAATGCGGGGCGATTAAACTTCAATCAACCAACTGCGAATGTTGCGCCTACTACTCCTATCCAAAATGAAGTACCGAATAACTCAACCAAAGTTGAGACAGTATACAAAGTAAATTATGCCACCAGCAACGGTCAGGTAAACGGTGCGAAACTAAGTGCAGAAACTCAGGAACAGGTACGCCAGTTACTCGCCCAAGGATATCGCATCGCTACGGAACACGCCGACGAACGTCGTTTCCGCACTCAATCTTGGCAAAGTTGTTCTCCAATTCAAACAACTGAGGTTTCGGATGCGATCGCATCTCTGGAATCCTGCTTAAATGACCATACTGGAGAATATGTCCGCTTGATCGGGATCGACCCCAAAGTTAAGCGTCGCGTTGTGGAGAAGGTGATCCAGAAACCGCATTAATTTTGACCTCCTCCCCGTCTACGGGGAGGCTCAAATCGTTCCATTCTTAGCAATATAATTCACTATTTTACCAATACAATCGCGAATTTTGGGAGCGCTCTTACCGTTATCTTCAGTAACAGTAATAATATAAGTTTTACCCTTAATTTTTGCTGCTAAAGTAGCGCCTCTAACTTTGCTATTTTCTCCGGTTTTTTCGCCCAACCAATTTCCCGCCGATGTTTTTAAAGCATCAAATCCCAACTCGCGATCGACTTGCTGATTAAAAATATCAATAAGTACATTATATTCGGGATATTCGCAATTGTAAATCTGCATCATCATGGCGGAAAGTTCGTTGCTCGTAACTCGATTAGCTCCAAAGCCGCGATTTTTGGTTGGTTTAGTCGATTCTCCTGTGAGCTTGTAACCGACTTGAGTTGTGGGATATCCTAGATTATCTAATACTTGATTGAGATAATTCCATCCCAAATAATCTATTATTTGATTGGTGGCAATGTTGCTACTCCGGGCAATCATTTCCGTCAACAAATATCGGAAAGTATAAGATTTACCCGCTTTGATGGGTGAATAATCTTCTTCAGTAAAGTTGCTGGTGTCAACATAGATCGTTCGATCCAAACTCATGTTATTTTGGGATAATTTTTGCAAAAGTGCGATCGCGATCGGAACTTTAATTAAACTGGCGGCACTTTGCGGCGGTCGATCGCCTTGATAGCTCCAACATTTTCCCGAAATTTCGCACACTGTAATTCTGGCTGAATTAAGGCCGCTATCCGATGCTATTTTCGCCAGATTTTTTGATGATGAAAACTTGATAACAGCCTTTTTATTGGAGTTGTTATTTTTAGTTTTATATGCTAAATAAGGGAGGGATTTCGCTATAGCGCAGGGTTGTATATGAATGGGCGAAACAACTTCTTTGGTAGAAGAAACGAAAATAGCATAACTAGCAAGTGCTGCTGGGGGAGGGGTAACTCCCATGATGCTAATTAGAATTGCCAAAGATTGTCCAGCTAGTTGGTAGGGCACGTATTTTTCTCCTTTTACACCACAGAATTATCGATTTCTTTTTTGTCTTTCTACCATACAGTTGCTGGTGTGGTGGGCATTGCCCACCCTACGAGAGGGGAAATTGTGAGTGAATATTCCACCGACTGCCGTCATGAATTAGCAGAGTTAGCTTATCGGCAAGAAACTCATATTGTAACGATCGCTCCTGGAATTCCGGCCATGCAGCATGAAAGTTCTGTCGTGTCAAGTCTTTGAAGGCAACCGTCATGTGAGGGGCAAAAGGGCGTTTTTTGGAGACAGGATCTACAATACTCAAAGATGTTTCCATACGAGCCATCAAGTCTTTTTGTAAAGATAATAGTGCGGGCGTTTTGAGAACATTGATATAAATGACTCTGGGCGGAAAAGCTGCAAATCCTGATAATGTAATGGGTACTGCTTGTTGCGTACTGGCAAAACTGCTGAGTGATTCTAGCAAAGTCGGGACTGAATCGATCGCATATTCAAAAGGCGGTTGCAAGGTAATATGCGGGGGAGACTTTTGGGCATGGCGGCTATTGTAGCGATCGGCAAAATATTGCTTAATCTCATTAGCTCGCGACTGCATTTCCTGGGGCGGTAGAAGTGCGATGAAAAATCTTTTTTTTGATTTGTCCATAATAGTAGAATTACAAATATCAGAGAAACTGGGTTTCTTGGGGCGCTCCAGATAAATTCGGCTTGGACAATTAAAGAAACCCGGTTTCTTACTGCGCCAAGCGAACATTAGCACAAAAAGGATTAATTGGAATGCCTTGGTTTGTCAAAATCGAACAAGGAATTGTCGATAAACCTACGTTTGACAAATACGTACCCGCACATAAAGCTTACGTACAAGATTTGATTGCCAAAGGACATCAGGCGCGTAGCGGGTACTGGGCGGAACGCGGCGGCGGAATGCTCCTATTCCAAGCGGCTACGATCGAAGAGGCGCGAGCGATCGTATCCCAAGATCCCCTAGTGAAAAATGGCTGCGTTAAGTACGAACTTCACGAATGGCGAGTCGTAGTCGAGTAGTCGGTGAAGGATAAGAGTAATTTGGCCAATTACTAAAAAAAGCAATCATTCGCAGATTTTCAGCCCAAATTATTGCTTGGCAGAAATCCTATTTCTACATCTGTGGCATCTTGTCAAACTTGGGCAGTTGTGGGTCAGTATAATCCCAAGCGGGAGCGTTCGCCGCAAAAATGACCATGCTGGGTTGGAAAATAGAAGGATCGTCTAAGCTACTGGCGCTAATCGCACCCATTTCCGGAAAGCCAGAAGACTCAGCGTAGATGGAACAACCGCAGTTGGGACAAAAACCGCGCCGCACCATATTCCCACTCTCACCCTGCGATTCGTAGAACTTGAGTTCACCGGAGATTTTGACAGCAGACCTGGGGACAGCTAACTTGGAACTGTGACCTGTGGCGCTGGTTTTGCGACAGTCAGAACATTGACAGTGCATGGCGGCGAAGGGGGATGCCTGACATTCGTAGCGCACAGCCCCGCACAGACAGCCACCGGAGAAAACCTCGGTCATCTCAAAAATCCTCTTGTCATTCTAGCGATTGTTTTTTCCCTTCTAGTTTGTACGATTCAAAATGGGAAATAGGGAAAATTTAAGAGAAATCTCAAATAGACAGTTTCGCTGATTTTCCCCAGCCCCCTATTGTTCGATAAGTAAGTGCTGATGGTTTTCAGTATCATGGTCATCAGGGGTAAGAATTGAGAAACCCTTTGATAAAGAGGAACGAACTACTGTGCAGCCTACGGATGCTACTAAATTTACCGATAAAGCTTGGGAAGCCATTGTCAAATCGCAAGAGGTGCTGCGTCGCTATCAACATCAGTATCTGGAGGTAGAACATTTAGCGATCGCACTTCTGGAACAAGAAGGACTGGCACACCGCATACTCAATCGCGCCGGCATTGACTCCGCCCGTCTGGTGTCCCAACTTGAATCTTATGCAAAATCACAAACCAGAATCGTTGCTAAGAGCGATGATATATACCTGGGCAAAAACTTAGATGTATTGCTCGATCGCGCTGAGTCGGCAAGGGTATCTTGGCAAGATGGGTATATTTCTGTCGAACATTTAATCATAGCCTTTGCTGAAGACGATCGCATCGGTCGTCGGTTACTCAAACCTTTCGATACAGATGTCAAAAAGCTGGAAGCTACTATCAAAGCGATTCGCGGCAGTCAAAAGGTTACCGATCAAAACCCGGAAAATCGTTACGACGCCTTAGAAAAGTACGGGCGCGACTTGACAGAACAGGCAAAAGCTGGTAAACTGGACCCCGTAATCGGACGGGATGATGAAATTCGCCGCGTGATTCAAGTGCTATCGCGCCGGACGAAAAACAATCCCGTGCTGATTGGAGAACCGGGAGTTGGGAAAACTGCGATCGCAGAAGCTTTAGCTCAGCGGATCGTTAACGGCGACGTACCGGAATCTTTGAAAAATCGCAGATTGATTTCCCTGGATATGGGCAGTTTGATTGCCGGTGCCAAATATCGGGGAGAATTTGAAGACCGCCTGCGATCGGTATTGCGGGAAGTCACCCACTCGGAAGGGCAAATTGTCTTATTTATAGATGAACTGCATACCGTCGTCGGTGCGGGTGTGGGCGCTCAAGGGGCGATGGATGCGGGCAACTTGCTCAAACCGATGTTAGCGCGTGGGGAATTGCGCTGCATTGGCGCAACTACGTTGGATGAGTACCGCAAGCACATCGAAAAAGATGCGGCGTTGGAAAGGCGCTTCCAACAAGTTTACGTGGATCAACCTACAGTTGAAGATACGATTTCGATTTTGCGGGGACTGAAGGAACGCTACGAAGTTCACCACGGGGTTAAGATTACAGACTCGGCGTTGGTGGCGGCGGCGACGCTTTCCCATCGCTACATCTCCGATCGATTTTTGCCAGATAAGGCGATCGATCTGGTCGATGAAGCAGCTGCTAAGTTGAAAATGGAGATCACCTCAAAACCGGAAGAGTTAGAGGGGATCGATCGGCGACTGATGCAGTTAGAAATGGAGAAGTTGTCCCTGGAAGGGGAAGAAAGTAAGGCATCGCGAGAACGTTTGCGCGGAATTGAAGATGAAATTACCGAATTGAAGGAAGAACAAGAACAACTTTCTTCCCAATGGCAAGGTGAAAAGAATCTTCTGGAAGCGATCAATACTTTAAAAGAGGAAGAAGAACAACTGCGGGTGCAGATCGAGCGAGCTGAAAGAGCTTACGATCTCAATAAGGCCGCGCAGTTGAAGTATGGCAAACTGGAGGGAGTGCAGCGCGATCGGGAAGCGAAAGAAGCGGAACTTTTGAAACTGCAATCCCAAGGTTCCACCCTGTTGCGCGAACAAGTCACCGAATCCGATATCGCCGAAATCGTCGGTAAGTGGACGGGAATTCCCGTTAACCGCCTGCTAGAGTCGGAACGGCAGAAACTATTGCAATTGGAAGCGCAATTGCATAAAAAAGTAGTCGGACAGCAGGAAGCCGTCTCAGCCGTTGCAGCGGCGATTCGACGCGCTAGGGCGGGAATGAAAGACCCAGGAAGACCGATCGGCTCATTTCTGTTCATGGGGCCAAGTGGAGTCGGAAAAACGGAGTTAGCCCGCGCTTTAGCCCAGTTTTTGTTCGATTCCGAAGACGCCTTAGTGCGAATCGATATGTCCGAGTACATGGAAAAGCATTCCGTATCGCGCCTAGTGGGTGCGCCTCCCGGATACGTCGGATACGAGGAAGGCGGACAACTTTCGGAATCGATTCGCAGGCGTCCCTACTCGGTGGTGTTACTGGATGAAGTGGAAAAGGCGCACCCGGATGTGTTCAACATCCTCCTCCAAGTGTTGGATGATGGGAGAATCACCGATTCCCAGGGGAGAACGGTCGATTTCCGCAATACTGTAATTATAATGACGAGTAATATAGGCTCGAATTTAATTATTGACCTATTAGGCGAGAAGCAAGGACGAACAGATAAAAAATCAGAACTTGATTCTGCAATCCAAAATCCCAAATCTAAAATCCAAAATTGGGATGATTCCCAATACGAACAAATGCGTAAAAAGGTGATGGACGCCTTAAGAAAACATTTCCGTCCGGAATTTCTCAACCGCGTCGATGAACCGATCATATTCCACACCCTCAGTCGCAGCGAATTGCGGCAAATTGTGAGCATTCAAATGCAGCGCATTCAAAAATTACTCGCCGACCAAAAAATCAACATCGAACTCAAACCAGCCGCCCAAGATCGTTTGGCAGAAGCAGGCTACGATCCAGTATACGGCGCTCGTCCCCTGAAAAGAGCGATTCAGCGAGAGTTGGAAAATCCCATTGCTACCATGCTGCTGGAGGGCGCTTTTGTTCCAGGCGATATAATTGCGATCGACTGCGCTGATAATAAGTTAACATTTAGCAAAAAACAGGCAATTGGCTTATTAGAGCCTCAAAAACTGCCTTCTTAAGGCGATCGTAATGATTAAAGTTTTTCTCCTCTGTTCTGGGCTGGGCAACGTCCAGCGCGGTTATGAGTCCTTTTTCCAAGAGTGCTTTTCTGTTTTATCGCAGGAATCTTCTCTTGACGTAACTCTCTTCAAAGGAGGTGGTAATTCTCAGGAAAAATCCATAAATTTATGGAATATGCCGCGCTCTAGTTGGATGGCAGTTAAACTGGGAAATTTAGTGAAAAACTTGAGTGAATTTTTGAAAAAAGGAGATTATTTTCTCAAACAAGAAGGCTACTTCATTGAAGAAGCTTCATTTGTTTTTAGTCTATTGCCATTTATACAGAGTCAAAAACCAGACGTAATTTATTTCAGCGATGATGGTTTAGGTTATCTACTTTGGCATTGGCGGCGGTTGACAAAACAAAATTATAAGTTACTTTTCCGTAATGGTGGCCCGTTTTCTCCTCCTTTTACTCGTTGGAATCATGTACAGCACTTGACTCCAACGAGCTTTCAAAATACTCTAAATTATCAAGAACCTGCGGCAAAACATACTCTGCTTCCTTCTGGATTCAATATACCGTCCGAACTACAAATGCTTTCAGCCCAGGAGCGAGAAGTTTTACGAAATAGGCTGGGATTACCTAAAGAGAAACCTTTAATTCTTTCCGTAGCAGCTATTAACAGTTTTCACAAGCGAGTGGATTATATTATTCATGAAGTTGCTACTTTGCCAGAGCCAAGACCATTTCTTTTACTATTGGGACAAAAAGAAAAGGAATCAGATAAACTAATCCAGTTAGGCAATCAATTATTAGGTTCAGATAATTTTCAAATAAGAACAGTACCTCGCAATCAAGTAGATGATTATTACAGAATTGCTGATGTTTTTGTGCTAGCTTCTTTGCGCGAAGCATTTGGGCGCGTGTTTGTCGAAGCTATGTCATATGGGTTACCATGTTTAGCTCATGATTACGATATTCCCCGTTATGTGTTGGGGAAAGAAGGTTATTTTGCTAATTTTGAATTGTCAGGAACCTTGGCAAATTTAATAACTAAAGTTCTCAGTGAAAGTCTGGATAAGCATAAGCGCCTCGGTTACCATCGTAGCGTTTACGATCGCTTTAGTTGGGAGCAACTTCGCCGAGCTTATGTTGATATGATTGAGCGTTGTGCTGTGGGTAGTTAGGAAGGTGCGATCGCTTAAGTTCATCTTTAACTATACTTCTAAAGCGCCTTGCTTCAAAAATTAGTATTTTTACACAGTCTGCCGCAGATATCCCAGTATTGTACTGGTATTGAATAATCCTTTAAATCTACTAACTAAAGCCTGAGCCTGAGCCGTAGGCAGCAGCAAGATTACAGCTATTTTAAGTAATACTTTTAAAATAATTCTTGAGAACAAGATAGCACGATCGTTCTTCACGGTATACCAGAGAAATCTTCCAGCTTCTAAAACTCTACGTCGTTCTACAAAGCCTTCAAGTGCCTTGAAAGTTAAGTATTTATAGGTGTTAGCAATACTGTGCTTTTTCAAATGTTGTAGAGACTCAGGAGCTTGAGAAAAGGCTCGTTCAATAACTTGCAAGCAAGCTACCTCCATCTTCCCAAGATTAGAAGATGCTGAATTAGCAGAAATTCGATATAAAACTTGTACTGATGGCACCGCGACAAATTGATAGCGTGCAGCCAAGCGCAACCACATATCCCAATCCTCAGCAGGAGGAAGTGACTCATCAAAGCTACCAACTTGGTTTAAAGCATCTCTGCGAATCAAAGGGTTAGAGCCATGTTCCAAAAAATCAGTCAACAACATCTGTGCATAAACATTACCAGTTAGGTTAATATGATTTCCTCGACGCAAAAATTGCCCGGATTCATCTATACAATCAGTCCAGCTATAAGCAATAGCTGCTTGAGTATTTGTCTGTAAAGCTTTTAATTGCAGCTCTAGTTTATCCGGCATCCATACGTCATCTGCATCTAAAAAGGCAATGAATTCACCATGAGCTATAGAAAGTCCACGATTTCGGCTAGCAGCTTGTTTAGCATTTGGATAAGAGAAAACCTTTAATCGATTATCTTTGATGTTAGCAATAACTTCCAAAGTACTATCAGTAGAACCGTCATTAATAATAATTAACTCCCAATCGGAAAATGTCTGCGCCAAAACTGATTCTATGGTTTCTCGAATTGTTTTTTCACCGTTATATACTGGAATAATTACAGATATTAATGCCATATTAGTTAAATTAAATTATTTGCGACTTATTTCAGACATAATTGCATCAATAATTGGCTGGGGAGCATTTTGCTCTTTAAAATAATCCTGTAGTTCTCCTTCTAGCCTGCTTCTCAACCAGAAATCGCTAGCAATAACTTTAATAACTTGCCGAACATAAAAATTTATATACTTCCAGCTAGGTATATGTTTATAATCCCAATAAATGATATTTAACATATGCCATATATTATGATGAAATTTTAAATTCGTGAATCCTTGCAGTATTTTTATTTTTTTAAAAATATTATTTTCTATACGCCATTGCATCCAAGGAGGCATATAACGAACAAAGTCGGCAATCTGACAGTCTGTTGTCGCTTGCAAACGACTTGATAAAATAACTTTAAATCCACACTTTTTAGCGCGACTCACAAATTCAAAATCACCGCCATAATGGCGGAATCTGACTGCATCCGGTAAACCAATTTTTTCAACCACTGTGCGGGGAATAACAGCTATGTTTCCATTTAGAGTGTCAACTATTATTTCTTTTTCGGAAACAAAATGATCCATGCTGCGAATTAACTTTTTTCTAAGCATTCCGCTAAATACAACCCAATCTGGATATGTTCGCTCTCGAACTATTCCTCCGATTATGGCTTCTTTTGATAAAGGAGAGTCGCAAATTTCTTTGATATTATCAATCAAGTCTTCTGATATGGATATGTCATCATTTAACCAAACAATATAATCTGAATTTAAAACTTCAATGGCGTAATTCATCCCTTGACAAATAGCTCCTGTCCACCAGAGAGATCCATCTGCTTCAAGGAGGTTAACTTCGGAAAATTGAGAACGGATTAGTTCTTTAGTACCATCAGTAGAACCATCATCTACAACAATTACATTAAATTTTTTCTGATAGTTTTTATTGCTTAATTGACTATAAATTTGGGTAAGAATATTTTGAGTATAATTTTTTCTATTCCTAACTGGAATTATCGCGGAAATTACTGACATATATTATTTACTCCAATTGCGATCGCTTGTCAAGCATTTCATCAAAAATTATTTTTGTATATTGATTTTCAATAAATAAAAAGGACTGAGAAAACTACCTATGAAAAATTCCATTTCACAGGCAGCGATCGCATCATTTTTCAACTCTCCTCGATACTTGATTAAGTGTAATGCCATGCGGCGCAAGTTTCCCAGTAAAGTTTTCGCGATCGCAATCGGTTTCTGCCAATTTTTAGCGTTAATCAGACGCAAATGGCAAGTAGCTAACCCACAGCCACGAGAGAGAGAAAGTAAGTAATTTCTTTCCAATCGCGATCGCGGTATCTGATGATAAGTGTGCATTTCAGGATTATACCAAATTTCCCAACCTACTTTGTGCATATACAGCAATGCTTCGTAGTCTTCTCCCCCCAACATCGAACCCCCTAATCTACCTCTTAACGTAGGACGAGTGGGAACGCTCTCATTCCATGCTTGTTTGCGAACTACCAAAGCCGCAGCTGTGGGGAGGCTTAAATTTTCTGGAGCGAAGAGCTTTGGTTTTGGGCCATATTCTCTGATTGCCAAAAAAGCTTGTATTCTTCTAAAATTTTCGGGAGGGGGAATTTCAAAATCACCGTGGGTTTGACCGCTCCAGGCACCAGCTTTTGGATGTTCTTTGCTAAATGAGTAAGCTGTTGCTACCCAGTCAGGATCTGGCAGATTATCATCATCAAGAAAACCAATTAATTCAGCTTTAGCTTCCTTGACCCCCCTTAACCTTGCGTAGGCAGATCCTTGTTCTTTTTCAAGATAATACCTGAGAGGATAGGCTTGAGGCCAATTAGCTTGATAGTTTCGGACAACTTTTGCCGTATCGTCGGTGCTGTTATTATCAACGATAATCACTTCCCAGGAAAGTCGATCGCTATTATTTTGCACTAGCAGCCTATCCAGAAGTTTTGGCAAACGGCTTGCCCCATTATAGGTAGGAATAACGACAGTAAAGTCTAAAAACATTTTGTAATAATTCATATTTTCGGACTACAATATACTTGCTTGTCACTCTTTATTTTTGTTACTTAAATATCCATTGTTCCAGAGATAAAAAAAACTTAAAAAACTGCTTAAAAGTAGTTCCATTTGACAAGCAGCCACCAAATCTGACTTTATTCTATTCCTGTACTTAAGCAAATGCAAAATTATTTTGCGTAAATCGTTTGCCATGTATCCCACAAAAGCCAATGGTCTTTGCCAAGATACCACACTCAGCATCCGAGTAACGTAACGGCTAAGTCCAATTCCTCGAAAAAAAGGAATTAAGTATTGTTTTTGCAAACGCCAATGGGGAATTTTGTGTTCGATTTCCATAGCGGGATTGTACCAAATTTCCCAGCCACGATTTTGGATATAAGACAACATTTCCAAGTCTTCACCAGTCAGCATATTGCTATCAACTCTACCTGTTAAAATTAACTGACTGGGGACGCTTTCTAGCCAAGCTTGCTTACGCACGACCAATCCCGCAGAGGGAGGCAGTAACTTTTTACTGCGTTTGTATAGCAGTGGTTCCGAACCGCGTTCTACGATCGCTAAATAAGGCAGTAGCGGCTTAAGGTTTTCCGGGGGGGGTATTTCAAATAGTCCGTGAATTTGACTACCGTATGCACCAGCTTGAGGATGTGCTAGACCAAAGGTACAGGCAGCTTCTACCCAATTCGATGCAGGTAAATTGTCATCATCCAGGAAGCCAATCAGTTCTGCTTGTGCTTCCTCAATAGCCCTTTTGCGAGCAAATCCAGCTCCCTGCTGACCTTCAAAGCAATACTTTAAAGGATAATCTAAAGGCCAGCTAACTTGATAATCTCTCACAAGTTTGGCTGTGTTGTCTTTGCTGTTGTTATCTACTACAATAATTTCCCAGCGGAAGTTTTGTATGGACTGCGATCGCTCAGCGTGTGCAATGCACTCTCTCAGTCTCTCTAGAACTTCCGGTAAACGCTTCTCGCCATTATAAGTTGGGATGGCGACGGTGAA
The DNA here is from genome assembly GCF_014696265.1 of Aerosakkonema funiforme FACHB-1375. Classification (GTDB taxonomy): domain Bacteria; phylum Cyanobacteriota; class Cyanobacteriia; order Cyanobacteriales; family Aerosakkonemataceae; genus Aerosakkonema; species Aerosakkonema funiforme_A. The sequence goes on from NZ_JACJPW010000086.1 coordinate 18,249, forward strand.
GTCAACAGACATATGGCGTTCGGGACGCTAAAGTCACAATCTATCCTGGATATAGTATAAGCAACCTAACTCAACTTATGACCATGCTGGAACAAGGCACTATCACTATCCATACCGAGAATATTTTCCCCATCATCAAAAAATCCCTCTACTCCGGTCACGAGGTTTTCTTGCGGGAACTAATCTCCAACGGCGTGGATGCCATCCAAAAACTGAAAATGGTGTCCCACGCAGGTGAAGTTACAGGCGAAGTCGGGGAACCGAAAATTAAAATCTCCATCGATAAGGACAAAAAGACGCTCTCCATCACCGATAATGGCATCGGTATGACCGCTGAGGAAGTTAAGAAATATATCAATCAAGTTGCCTTCTCCAGCGCCGAAGAATTTATCCAAAAGTATAGAAGCAGTGGCGACCAACAGATTATCGGTCACTTCGGCTTGGGTTTCTATTCCTCCTTCATGGTGGCCCAAAAAGTCGAAATCGATACGCTTTCCTACAAAGAAGGGGCACAGGCAGTACACTGGTCGTGCGACGGTTCCCCAAACTTTACTCTAGAAGATTCGCCCCGTACCGATCGCGGCACTACCATTACCCTCTTTTTACAAGAAGAAGAAGTCGAATACGTCGAACCTTCCCGCATTCGGCAATTGGTGAAGACCTACTGCGATTTTATGCCAGTGCCGATCGAACTTGAAGGCGAGCAGATCAACAAACAAAAGGCACTGTGGCGGGAATCCCCCAGAAGCCTGAAAAAAGAGGATTATTTAGAATTTTACCGCTACCTCTATCCCTTCCAAGAAGAACCGCTGTTGTGGGTACACTTAAACACCGATTACCCCTTCTTACTCAACGGTATTCTCTATTTTCCCAAACTCAAACCAGAAGTAGACGTAACGCAGGGCAATATTAAACTGTTCTGCAATCAAGTATTTGTCAGCGACCACTGCGAAGAAATTATTCCCAAATTCCTGCTACCGATGCGCGGCGTCATCGACAGTCCGGATATTCCCCTCAACGTCTCCCGCAGCGCCTTGCAGATGGATCGCACCGTTCGTAAAATAGCAGACTTCGTTGCTAAGAAAGTAGGCGATCGACTCAACGAACTCTACCGCGATAACCGCTCCGAATATATCAGCTCTTGGCAAGACCTGGGCACCTTCGTCAAATTCGGCTGCATGAATGACGAAAAGTTCAAAAAGCAAGTCGAAGATATCATTATCTATCGCACCACGTTAGCAGTAGAGCAGCCGTCCCCGCCTGCTACCGAAGCAGGAGAGCAAGCATCCCCGCCTGCTACCGTACAAGTGCAAACACAAGAAGGCGATGCTTGGCAAGATGTTACCCCAGCCGCTCAAGAACAAGAAAATCCCAAATCCCAAATCCCAAATCCAAATTCGGAATACACCACCCTCAAAGAATACCTAGAACGCAACCAAAAACGTCACGAAAACCGCGTATTCTACTGCTCCGATCCAGTAACGCAGGCAACATACGTAGAATTACACAAAAAACAAGGTTTGGAAGTCCTGTTTATGGACTCCTTCATCGACAGCCACTTCATCTCTTTCTTGGAACGGGAATATAAAGATGTCAAGTTCTCTCGCGTAGACTCCGAACTGGATGAAAACCTCCTCGAAAAAGACAAAGCCGCCGAAATTGTTGACCCCAAAACCAACAAAACTCGCAGCGAACTGATTAAAGAGCTATTCGAGAAGGCGCTCAACAAGGAGAAAGTTACCATCCGCACGGAGGCGCTTAAATCCGACGACCCCCAAGGCACTCCGCCGGCAATGGTACTGCTACCGGAATTTCTGCGCCGTCTGCGGGAGATGAATGCTTTGTTGCAGCAGCAAGCTGTGCAATTCCCTGAAGAACATACTTTGGTGGTGAATACCTCTCACCCCTTGATCCACAATCTCGTCAATCTCAGTCAAGGCGGTATCGTCCAAACTGAAGGTACATCACCCAGCGGCGAACTGGCTAACATGATTTGCCATCACGTCTACGATTTGGCTTTAATGGCACACAAAGCATTCGACGCTGAAAAAATGAAGGCTTTCTTGGAGCGATCGAATCAAGTCCTCACTCGTCTCACCGAACGCGCCGCCAGTTGAACGGGAAAGTCAAAAGTCAAAAGTCAAAAGTCAAAAAAAAGGGCGTCGGGATTAGGGGTTAGGGGAAAGGGGAAGATAAAAGAGGGAAAAGATTAATTATCTCGCTCCCCCACTCTCCCGCTCCCCCACTCTCCCGCTCCCTCTCCCCTCTTCCCTCTTCCCTTTTCCCTCTCTCTTCCCTAGCCCCTAACCCCTAACCCCTAACCCCTATAATGGAAGATTGCGCTCAAAAAAGTTAAATCTGGAGAAAATCTATGTCCCGTGTATGCCAACTAACAGGCAAAAAGGCTAACAATGCCTATGCCATTTCTCACTCTCACATCCGCACCAAGAAGCTGCAAGAAGCTAACTTGCAGTGGAAAAGAGTTTGGTGGGCCGAAGGCAAACGCTGGGTGAGACTGCGGCTTTCTACAAAAGCGATTAAGACCCTCGAACGCAAGGGTTTGTCAGCAATGGCAAAAGAAGCTGGGATTGACCTTAATAAGTTTTAATCGATTTCTTGCTGCAAGCTTTCGTAGGGTGCGTGAGCGCTTAAGCGCTCACGCACCTCATTTATTATTATAAAACTGCAATTTTGTCAAGAGCGATCGCCCTATTTTGAGTCGATCGATTTATAGGTTGGACTGAGTAAAGCAAAACTAGACTAAAAAGTTGGGTTGAGGAACGAAACCCAACCTACCAGCTATTCTCCCACTCCCCCGCTCCCCCACTCCCTCATACACCAGAAGGCTTATCTTTCCGTGGAGTGATCGGTTTACTGAATCTCGTGGGTACTATAAGTTTAGTCCTTAACTGACTTGTATCGATAAATTTTTCTTGAAGATGTGCGGAATATGCTCAAAGCAAAGTGTAGTTACCCAAGCGGATACCAATCCTTGTGGACAAGGACACAACTGCGCCTTATACACTTATACCGAGCAATTGCCCGTTTCTCCGTCAAATTACAGATCGTTTTTAAATTTCCTTTGTGTTTTGCAAGAGCGTATTTTCTCGGTTGATGCTCAGATTTGCAGTGTTAGCACATAGGTTAGCCACAAAATTTTTAAATTTTCTGTCAAGTCACAATAGAGCTTTTTAATTTCTCTTACCTTACACTTTTGGATCGATTCTCTCTTTTTGAGCCTGCTGGAAATAGCCTCTCTCATACAGGAAAGCAGCCATGTTAAAACGCAAACAAACCAGAGCCATTCAAAAATTCATCTACAGCGTATTCAAACAGTTTTGGCAGCTGTCGAGAAGTGCTAGCAGAAAATTGAGCCGCTGGCTGGTACGTAATTTGTTGCATAAAGGTTATGGAAAGCGGAGTCACGCTACGGCTAAAGCTGGTTTTGTGTTACCGACTGTAACCGTACTTTTATTAGTTGTAGCTTTGGTGGTTGCCGCTATTCTGTTTCGTACTGGTAGCCGCACCAATCAGGTGATGGGAGAACGGGAACAGCAGGTGATTTATAATGCTGCCACTCCTGCCATCGAACGGGCAAAAGCAAAACTAGAGTATTTGTTCTTAAAAGATACGCGCTTGCCTAGTGGCCCGCCATCAAATGAATTTCTGATGAGCTTATTAACTAACGGCTTAAACCCTAATTATCAACTCATCTCAACAGCAAACCCCGATCCATACCTATTTCCCGATGAAGATGATATTCGGGGGGTGAACGGTCGGTTAGACCTTGATGGAGACGGTCAGGTAGACCCAGCTTGGGCTTACCAAACTGATGTAGATGGTGATGGAATTAAGGAAATAGTTGTTTACTCTATTTTACTTAATACAAGAAATCAGAGCGGCAATATCACATTAGAAAGCAGTTCGGATGCCAACAAAGCATCTGCTTTGGTTGTACGTAATGGCCCGTTGAATACGATTAATATTAGCGATCCAGTATGCAGCAATTTACTGACGGGTTCTGGTTCGGGAACCTCCAGTTCGACAAGCCCAACTTCAATTAATCCAAATCATTGGTATCCTGCTGGCAGTGCAGTTCTCCGCAAAACTTTCCAGGTCGATGCTATTGTTATTTCCAATAAACCGGGTTTAAAAAGAACAGTTACCACTCTGGAATTTCAGCAAGATAGGCAGCTAGACAAAGGTAACAAATGGGGTGCTTGGTTCCGCTATGACTTGGAGGTATTTCCAGGTAGCGCCTTCAACTGGAACGGAGCGATGTACAGCGCCGGTAATATATTTGTCGGGAGCAACGATGGCTCTAGTAAATTCCGGAGCTTCTTAATTAGCGCTCAAAAGTCTTGTTTTTATACCAAGGATGCTTCCGAAATAACTATCGCGACATTGAACGCTGACCCACCCAGGCAACCAAATGCTTATTTAGGACAAATAGGTGTAGGTAGATTATCTACCAACTCATACGATAGTAAAGCTATTTTTCACGTCGTTAACTCAGATAACTCACCTAATAGTACTAATGGTGTGGAAATGGATAGTGGGAAAGATTCGGTAAAGGATGACAAAAAACCTGTCGATATATCCCTCGATCCTGTAGCTCTTTTTACTCAAGATATTTCCAAAGCGCGGACTGGAACCCCTCCAGATAATAAACTAGCTAGAGATGCTGGTTGGGACTCAAACGCAGGGCCAGGTACTATAGGCTATTTCCAAACCAGAAAAAGAATTTATAACAAAACAGAAGCGACACCATACGTAGACGATACTTATCGAGCTGACAATCGCTATGGCCCTAAACCGAGATACGATAAAACGGATATTACTGAGAACGGTCTGGCAATACCGAGTTCCGAAACAAAGCTGATCAAGGATGTCGTTCCCCCACAAGACCAAGAATTCAAAGAACTGGGTTTAGATGGTTATTGGGAACGCAGAGCTAGGGCAGAAGGATTGCGGATAATTGTGGGAGAAAGGCTGCAATTGGGTAATACCTATGGTTGGGTTAATTCAGACTTAAATGCAAATGGAAACCGTAACGAGCCTAATGAAGCCGATCCACTGTATCCACCCAATCAAAACCCAATCAAACATGAAGAGCAGCAAAGACGCACACTTAGAGATAATTTAGCAGCGGTTCAAGCAACAGCAGTTTACCACTACAAATCAGGAAATAGTGGGTACTTTCCCATTGCGTTTGTAGCAACTACCGCTCATCCGGGAACGGGAAGTAACACTACTGGAACTATTGGCAACAGTAAGAAGTTCAATCTCAATTCGAGTGTCTACAGCTATCCTGACGGTACGTCGGCAATTTTGTACAGCGATTTCTTCAACGGCAGAGGAACCGATGGATGGGAATACGAAGTAGTAGCAGGTGGTGGTGAGGATGAAAATACCTTTAAAGGTCAGCTTTCTGCCGGACAGCCTTTAGGAAAAGCTTTAAGGAACCTGGCATATTTTGCTGGGGAAAAAGATGGAGCTTTCCCACCTACCAAGCAGGATCGCGTTTACCCTCATCCTTACTTGACGATGTGGGGTAATTTCTCGAACCTAAATCGCGCCCTTTCTAATTTAGACAGTGTAGGTTACGACAATCTCAGCATTGCAGATAAATCTTACATCCACACAGCTGCTGGAACTTTGGGAATGTTGGCAAACAACATCAGCTATTTTCAGGGTTACACCTACAACGCAGCAGATTTAGAGAATCTGAATACTGCGCTGAAAACTCTTGATAATGCCAGCACTTCTCCAGGTTCAACACCTGATGCTTATATCGATAAAGTTACCGACACAACTCAGAAAAAAATCGCTCAGTTCGTTTATCAAAAAGAGCAAATAGCTCGCGATCGTCTTTTAGGTTTTGCTCCGTCGCCTTCTGCAACCTCACCAACAGCACCATCAGGAGCAGAGTTCCGTTATGAAGTGAAGTTGCACGCTGTTAACCCTCCTACTGGTAGTACGACACCCAAATTTAAATATGCTGGTGTCGAATACGGAAATGACGTTACTACAGACACAGCTACTCAGAAAAAATTTGTCTATGTAGGTTGTGACCTTAGCGATTCCGGTGATGGGTCTGGAAATAACTGGTTTGGTATGGGAAATCCTAATTCCTGGGGAACGGATGTAGAAAAGGAAAAGAAATTTATCCGTCTAGCCGTAAGCCTCTGCCCCACTCAGCCTAAATATCCTTCCCTCTTCTACATTTTCCCAGTAGCCACTCATAGCGATCGGCAAACAGTTAATACTTCTGTTAATAGTTCTGAAGAGTACATCAAAAAAACTACAGACAGATCTATTCCCAATCCTCCAGCAGGGTATGTAGGCTTCAGCCCAGCAGAAATAAATTTAATGGCACTGCGGCCAAAAGGTATCAACTTCGCTACAGGCTGCGGCGACACTGGTTGGTGTTTACCGACAACTAACAGCATCGTACCAAGTACTGTACCGAGCAAAGATGATTTCGCCGTAATCGATCCTAATGGTAATCAAAGATGGGTTTCTATCATCGATAACGCCCTCTTCGATGGCAGAGAAATGATGAACGTGCGAGTTTTAGACATAGATTTAAAGCAACTCAAAAGCGTTACATTTAACGGCGATACCTGGTTACCAGCAAATCACGGTGTTGTTTATGCTTTCCGAGAAGATGCCGTGCGAGAAGATGCCATTTCCAGACCTTCCAATGGCGCTTACACAAATCCCAACGATACCGGTCACCCCAGAACAAACGCTACAAACCCCAACGATCCAAAAGATCCAGCCTTAACTTCCCTGAAAATATCACCCAAACCAGTAGATTTTTACGCAGACCCAGACCGTCGCCCTTATGGTTTCCGTTTGCGAAACGGGCAAGTTTTGAAGCGAGATACGGGCGACCAAGGATATGGAATCGCGTTTGTTTCCGATAACCCGGTTTATATTCAAGGCAATTTCAATTTCCACAGCACTGACGGAAATTCCAATGACTTAGAAGAGTTCAAGGATATTCTGCTCAAAAACGATCCCAATTGGAATCAGTTCTACAATAGACAGCAATTAGACGATCGTTTTGCCCGCCCGAATAAGGATACTTGGCGACCCGCTGAAATCGCAGCTGATGCGATCGCGATTCTTTCAGATAATTTCGATGCAGGAAGCGTAGAGGACGGCATCAAAAATGATACCTCTAAGAAAAATTCTTACCGAGGTTTCAACGGCCCTAATGGTGACAACGTTAATCCAGAACGCGGTTGGATTCGGGAAGATGGGACGGTAAGTAATACCAGTCTTCCTATCAAATTATCGAGAAACGGCTACCCATTCTTTTGTCCTAATAGTGCCCCTGCGCCTATTACTGGTCAGCCTTGTACTACGCCCCAGGAATACAAAGCTAGCTATCGCCAATTCGGCTATGCTTACGGTACTTCCAATGTCCTCGACAAAGCCAGCAACACCCAGGTCAACGCCACCATAGTCAGCGGTATTCTTCCTTCTCAAAACAAACAGAGTTATGGTGGTTTGCACAACTTCCCCCGTATGATCGAAGATTGGTTCGACAGAGACCTGAATATTTCTGGTTCCTTTGTTCAGTTAAGCTTCAGTACCTATGCTACAGGGCCATACGACCAAGACGATTGGGAACCAGATGGTGCAGATGGCGCTAACGAACCAAGAAGTGAAGAATGGAACTTCTACTACAACCGACCCAACCGCCGCTGGGGTTATGATGTAGGATTGCAATATGCACCGGCAGGCCCTCTAGCACAACGCTTCATCCAATCTGCTAGCCCCCGCAGCGAGTTCTACCGAGATCTAGAAGTAAGCGACCCCTACATTTGTAAGTTACGCCGTGCGTTAAACAACAGACTACCTGATATAGATCTAGCATCTCGCACAGAATGCCCGTAATAGTACAGGTAGATGAAGGAGAATGGGATAAGAGGCAATCAAAAAATACCCATTCTCCCTTAAATATCACAAATATTGTCATAACGGAGGCTAAAACAATGTTAGGAAGAACACACTCAATTCAACCAAGAAAAAGTGGCAGGCTGCAATTAGAAATAATCAAACTCCTCCAGCCAAGAAAATCATCGCAAGGAGTAACCTTGCTGGAATGCTTGGTAGCAATTACTGTGGTTGCTGTGGTTATTTCATCGTTTACACCGCCAATCTTTCTAGCAGTAGGTACTCGCGTGCAAAACCGAAGAGCCGAACAAGCCTTACAATTAGCTCAAGCAGAGATAGATAGAGTCAGACGCATAGTAGAACAGGGCAGCTATTATGATTATGAGACTTGCCCAGCAGGAACTAGCAAAACCGCTTGTTTACCGCCCAAAGCAGGTATTTCCGATCGTGATTTTCGTCGCCAGTCAAAACCCTCAGCATTTAACGACAGTCCTGACTCAATAAATGCCACAACAGCTTTAAGAATTGATATCAACAACGATGGGAAACCAGACTTTTTAATGCAAAGTTATCGCAGTGAGGGAATTCAACAATCAGGCAGAACTGTTGCTTTTAATATGGGTGTAAGAGTATATGCTTATTTCGATACAATGAACTTTGGCGATCTGCAAGATCCGCCTGAGAAAGCTGCTAGTTTGAAACTTAGCACAGCACTTGGGGCTCAGAAAAAGCTACCTTTAGCAATCATATACACAAGCGTTGTAAAAAGCGATACCCCTGACTCTCAAAGCAGTTACAAGACATTTTTGGAAAATCAGTAAGCATTTTCTTTTTTATTTGGCAATCTTGAATTGATTGAATAGCGAGCAAAAACAATGTCTACAAAAATAATTAAGTCTCTGCTAAAACGAACACTATTTAAAGCTAAAAAAGGGAAAAAAGCGGGATTTACCATATTGGAACTTTTGGTAGCGATCGTGATATCCACTTTTGTCATTCTAGCGTTGATAGATATGATCACCGATCTATTGCAGTCAGAGCGTCGAGAATATGGTAGATCGGAAACTCAGAGAGAAATGCAAATGGCGATGGATTTTATAGTAAACGATCTGAGAGAGGCAGCTTATGTCTACACGAACGAACAGATTAATAATGCAAGGACTATTGGGGGTGTTGGTATAACTTCCTTAAGAGCTAATCTACCGTTTAATACTAAATACGAACCAATTTTAGTTTTTTGGAAACCAGAGCAGATTAATGACACTTCTCTTAATAGCTTAAATTGCGATAATTTTGGGTCTGCAAATGCCGATCCTGTTAATCCTAAAAGACAAGAGTGCGACCAACTAAAAATTCGGCGACGTGCTTATAGTTTGGTAGTTTACCTTCAAGTAAGAAACAGCGATGATAACCCCGATAATAGTAATAGATGGAAAGGTATTTCGCGAATTATGCGATACCAATTGTATAAGTACCCACAAAACAAACCAGATAGTAATTTGACAAAATCGGACGGATATACAGACCCTACAGAAAATAGCGTTAGCTTCGCTTCTTGGCCGTTTGATAGTAGCGGAGTCAAAATATCTAGCGGGAATATAAATACAAGCTCAACAGCGGTATTAGTCGATTTTCTTGATTATCCCGATCGCACTTCTCCTGGTGCAGACCCACGAGACAATTTAACAGTTGCTCCTTCTCAATGCCCAACAGAAACTAACTCTGACGGAACCCCCATATATAAAGCTATTCCTCCACAAAATAACCCCAATGGATTCACTAACCCCAGCTTTATGGCTTGTGTGAGAAGTGCTAGTAATCTGAGCGGGGATGTTTCTAATCAAGACATCGTTTTATTCCTCAGAGGTAATCCCACTGGTAAAGGAGGAATTAAAGTAGCACCACTTCTAGCGATCAAAACCCAAGCAGTAGCCCGTGGAGTTATTGATAAAAAACCTGCCCAATAAATATCTTAAGTAATTCCTTTACATATCCTGCTTTATTGAGGAAAAAAAATGAAGCCTATCTCAAAACAAGCAATAGCTGGTTTCACTTTAATAGAAATGCTCGTCGTTATAGCGATTGTAGGAATTTTGGCAGCAATAGCTGCCCCCAGTTGGCTGGGATTTTTAACTAGACAACGAGTAAATACCGCTCAAGCCGAAGCTTTTAGCGTATTGCGGGAAGCCCAAGCAAATGCCCAGAGAGAAAAGCGAGTTTGGCAAGTCTGCTTTCGCGATTACCCTGATACCGATGGCATAAATAGGGTGCAATGGTCTGTTCATTCTGTTCCGAATGAAATTTCTGATTTTAATTGTGCTAGCACTCAAGCTAACCCTTGGAACAATATGACTGGGGAAGATAGCGATAAAATTACCATTGATACCGCTAATACAACTCTACCAGCAGCACCTGCTGGCTACTACAGGATGAGATTTCAGTACAAAGGTTTGGTTCATGATGACGATCGGGCAGCTTTGGGAAGCAATGGAGTAAAAATCACGTTTAAGCCTCGCAATCAAGCAGATGGTTCGAGGCGTTGTGTTTTTGTTGATACCGTACTGGGAGCTATGCGTGCAGGTAATAATAATGATTGCCTCTAAAGTGGTCTATTAGATCGGCAAGTTATACCCAGTCGCTCATAGGGAAATCGAATATAAAAATATGGTTGCCGGATAGCTAGCTTAAGTCAGAAAATTGAATTAAGTGCATCTTTTGTGTTTATAAAATGAAATATACTTCCTCAAGTTTCGATAAGGGGTTTACCCTGGTCGAGATGCTTGTAGTTATTGCAGTGATTGGGATTTTAGCAGCGATCGCGGCCCCCAGTTGGCTAGCATTTTTGAATCGCCAGCGCCTCAACGCAGCTCAAGCTGAAGCTTTGAGTGCCATGCGCGAAGCGCAAATCAACAGTAAAAGAGAGAAGCGAGTTTGGCAAACCAGCTTCCGGACTCACAGCGATCGAGTGCAATGGTCTGTACATCCAGAAAACCTACCCACAGATAGTTTACCTTGGAACAACTTGCTGGGCGAAGATGCTGACAACATTGCGATCGACCCATCCAACACAACATTGTACACAAGCAATGGCATTCATCGAGTACAGTTCCAGTACAAAGGACACGTTAACGGACAGTTAGGCAGAATCACCTTTATTACTCGCGGTCAAAATAATTCTACCAACGCTCCCAAGCGCTGCGTTTGGGTCTCCACATTGTTGGGAGCGTTACGCACAGATAGCGATCGTAACTGTTTGCGAGATTAAGGGCTGGGGAAGAGGGAAAATATTAATTCTCCCGCTCTCCCACTCCCCCACTCCCCCACTCTCCCGCTCTTTCCCGACGCCCGATGCCCGACGCCCGACGCCCTACTCCTCCAACTCTTCCTCAAATTCCAGATTGGCCGCTTTCAGTGCTTGAGCCGTCTTCTCCTTATCCAGCTTCAAAATCAGCACCCCTAGCGGTGGCAAACACAGATCCAGCGAATGGTAATGATTGTGGTAAGTCCACTCATCAGTCCACTTACCGCCTAAATTCCCCATATTGCTACCACCGTAGTGACCGGCATCGCTATTAAACAGTTCCTTGTAAAATCCCGGTACAGGCACGCCCACCCGATAATGGCTGTGGGGCTGAGGTGTAAAATTACACACCGTCACCACAAAATTACTGGGGTCTTCCTTATCCCGACGTAGGAAGGAAACTACACTGTGGCGATTATCGCTGCAATCAATCCACTCAAACCCACCATCACCGAAATCCCAACTATACAGCGCAGGTTCGTTTTGATACAAGTGGTTCAGTTCAGTCATAAACTTCACCAGCTGTTGGTGCGCCTCAAACTGGAACAAATGCCACTCCAAATCTCCCCACACATTCCACTCACTCCACTGACCGAACTCCATACTCATAAACAGAGTCTTCTTGCCGGGGTGAGTATACATATAAGTCAACAAAGCTCGCACATTGGCGAACTTCTGCCACCTGTCTCCCGGCATCTTACCGATCAACGGACTCTTGCCGTGTACCACCTCATCGTGAGACAGCGCCAGCATATAATTCTCGCTGTGGTGATACCAAATACTAAAGGTAATGTTGTTTTGGTGAAACTGGCGGAACCACGGGTCCATGTGGAAATAATCCAGCATATCGTGCATCCAGCCCATATTCCACTTCAGGTTAAAGCCCAAGCCCCCCACATAGGTAGGCCAAGACACCATCGGCCAAGAAGTTGACTCTTCTGCGATCGAAAGAATACCGGGGAAGTAGCTAAAAATGACATGATTTGTCTGGCGCAGAAAATCAGCCGCCTCAATGTGTTCGCAACCGCCGTACTGGTTCGCCACCCATTCCCCATCCGGGCGCAAATAGTTGAGGTAGAGCATAGAAGCCACCGCATCTACCCGTACCCCATCAATATGGTACTTGTCAAACCAGAACAGGGCGTTGGCTACTAGGAAATTACGCACCTCATTGCGACCGTAGTTGAACACCAAAGTGCCCCACTGTTTGTGTTCGCCCTTGCGGGGGTCGGCGTGTTCGTAGAGGTGGGTGCCATCGAAGAATGCCAAACCGTGACCGTCTTTGGGGAAGTGACCGGGTACCCAATCCAGGATCACCCCAATACCGTTTTCGTGACATTTGTCAACAAAATACATGAAATCTTGGGGCGTACCGTAACGAGATGTCGGCGCGTAGAACCCCGTCACCTGATATCCCCAAGAGCCATCAAAAGGATGCTCTGCGATCGGCAATAATTCAATATGCGTGAATCCCAGTTCCTTAACGTAGGGAATCAACTTTGCCGCCAACTCCCGATAAGTAAGAAAACGAGCCCCCGGTCTGAGTTCCGAGACAACTACCACCGGCTCAGTTTCCCCATTTGGCAACTTAGCCGGTTCATCAGCAGCAGCGTGCAACCAGGAACCCAAATGGCATTCGTAGACAGCCACCGGTTTGCTCAGGGGGTCAGTCTGACGGCGCTTTTCCATCCAATCGCTATCGTGCCAGGTGTAGGTATTTAAATCTGTGACAATCGAAGCAGTTTTAGGTCGCGCTTCCTGCTGGAAACCGTAGGGGTCGCTTTTTTCGTAAATATGACCCGCATAGTTTTTGATTTCAAACTTATAGTGGACTCCCACTTCCAATCCCGGAATAAACAGTTCCCAAACGCCATTGACCAGTTTTCGCATCTGGTGTTTGCGACCATCCCACCAGTTGAAATCCCCCAAAACAGAAACATTACGCGCATTGGGAGCCCAAACTGCGAAATACACACCTTTAACGCCTTCCACCTCTGTTAGGTGCGCCCCTAACTTCTCGTAGATCCGATGGTGATTTCCTTCCCCAAATAAATGAATGTCAAAGTCAGTCAGCAACGGAGAGCGGAAGGCATAGGGATCGTAGGTGACCCGCTCGTGTTCTCCTTCTTTAATCCGCAGTTGATAGTTCGCTAATTCCGGTATATCTATGGTGCATTCAAAAAAATGAGGATTATGCACCGCTTGCATCGGGTATTGTTTGCGTTCCTCTGGCAGAACTACCCACACAGCGTCAGCATTGGGAAGGTAGGTTCGCACTACCCAAACAGTTTTGCCATTTTGCTCTACAGAATGGGGACCCAACACTTCAAACGGGTCTTGATGCTGATTCCAAACAATCCGGTCAATCTGCTCAGGAGCAATGGTCATGGACATGAGGCTACCTACCTAAGAGGAACTTACTGACTTGTTGAGACAGGACAGAGTTGCAAAAGCACTTTATATTTTTATACATTTTTTCATGTATTTACATCTTCTGCTAGAGGAGCGCCTGAATTACCCACAACAATATTGCGCCAGCGCTATTGTGGGCCTCCGGTATTTATGGCGATCGCGCTTGCCTATTGGCGGCCCAAATGCTTGTGCGATCGGGTATTGCCAATAGACATTTCCGCCAAAATAATCTTAAAAGCAGGCAGGATGGCTACCCCACCAGAATTTTTGCAGATATCTAATGCCCAGTCCCTCAAACTAGGCTTTTCCAGTACGAGTAGAGATCTATCCCCAAAGGCTAATGATTGCTAAAAATGCAAAAATGGGAAAAGTTTGCGGAGCGGATAACTTAAACGCAGCAAAAAGATTAAATGCTGCACTTCCGGATCGACTTGAGGTCTTTGAAATTGTGGTTCTCGCAAGCTTGCGCTTAACTGAGCGTACTCAGCGGCACTTACAGGTTTACCATCGATCGGCGATCGCGCTCCTGTAATAATTTCTGTCCGCAAAACTTCTTCCGGTGTATCCTCTGGCGGTGGTAAGGCTAGTATGGGCGCAGATAAAGCAAGCAGCACCGCACTAGAGGAGTAGAAAAACAGCAGTTTTCCGATATAGGGAAAAATTCTATTCATTAGATCCTCTTGCGATACTGCCTGTGTATTGGTTTAATACCAGCGCTGGTAACTTACAAACAAGCCCCACCTGGATTCAGTAGAATCAGGTGGGGTGATTAACCCCTTATCCTCTGATAACTTTTTGCTAAGGTTGATTACTTTGCTCAGTAGTCGGACTTATGCCAGCCGATCGTCAGAGTAGCGAAAACCAGCTTAGGGCGATTTAGTAGGAGCAGGAGTTGCAGGCGGTTTAGCCGGAGTAGCTGCCGGTGGGGCTGGTGGTTTGGCAGGCGGAGAAGCTGCTGGGGGAGAGGCGGGAGATGGACTGGTGGTATTTTCGCCACCGCCTTGACAGGCTCCCAACGTAGCCGCCAAGCCGAGTCCGAGAAACAAACTAACGATTTTCTTGTTCATACACTCCTCTGTTAACGATTGCGTCACAATTCGTAACTAGATGATGATAACAATACTTTATTTACTAAGCTAGCGTGCAAATACAACCCAATTTTTGTTTGGGAAGCAAAGCTACCACTTTTGACATGATACTGCAAAAAATGTGGATTATCTCTTAAAGAAGTCATTTTGTCCAGATTTGACAAAGACTAACTCTCGGATCTCGACAGGATACGTAAGATTATTTCCATTCGGATCTTCAAACTGAGGTGAGAAGATTGTTTAAGGGCAAAGATGGCTATTACAATCAGATCTCTACTCAGTTCAAAATCCCAATCCCGAAAAAATATGTGGAAATGGGAATGTATATCAGATTGGTACAGCATATGTCGATCGCCCCTAAATCTGTGTTTTCTGCCAAAAGGCTACCATTCAGAAGATCGGTTGTTACTGAAATCGAAGCTCAAAAAAAGGCGGTCGGCAGCAGATCCCAAAGCTCATTACGACAAATGGGAGACAAACAAGCTAAGCTGAAGCTAGAGCAGGCAGCGACAAAGCGCTCGCGCCCAGTCCGCGAGCCGGGATCGCACTCAATTAACGATAAAACTGTCAAAATTAAGCCTCAGTATGAATCTATACCAGCTTGGTTAAATGCTGCCATTTGGCTGCAACGCAGCTCGACAGTCGTAACTTTTTTCCTGGCAGGTGCGGCGCTCTTCGTTTACGGCGGGACAGTATATTCCCAGCAACTCTGGAGCCGAGAATACCGCAAACTGGAAATATTGGAGCGAAAAGAACGTCAACTGACGGCGGCGGGTGAAGTGTTAAAAAATAAACTTGCCGAGGGCGCAGAAAACCCCGATACAGGTTTGGTTTCCCCAACTCCAGAAAATAATTTGTTTCTCGTACCATCACCACAGCGATCGGTTCCTACAGAAAAAACGCCCGCCCCCTCAGTTTCCCATCCTCAGCTAACTCCAACACCAGTAGGGTACTAAAGAGAGTGGAAGTCTGGCAGAAAATGCAAGCCAATCTCCATCCCGCAGTGTTTGCGCTATCAATTGAAAAGAACTCAATCTAACTGGGAAGCATTCAGCAATAATTCACCAACAATTGTTATCGCCATTTTTGTACAGGTTTTGATATGGCTTCACCCGAGCCTCCCTCTTCTCGTTATGCTGGTAGGCGTCGCAGCAGAAACCCACAATCCAAGCTCAAACAGCCCCCTGGGCGACGCAAAAGCTCAGACAAGCAACAAGCACAGGTTGGGGCTAATTTAGTAGCTCCCATCGCCAAACTCCGCCAGCAAAATATCTCTGCTTGGGAACGCAAGTTTGGCGCAAACAAAACAGGCAAGATTTCAGCATACTCAGAAACCGATCGGCGATCGCACAATCCCAAATCTCAGCCACAACAAGCACCGTTGCACAGAATTATAGTAGTGTGGATCGTTTTAATTGTGAGTGGATTGAGCTTAGCCTGGAATTTGTATCGGCTGCAAGTTGTTCGCGGGCCTGTACTGGAAGGCAGAGCAAAGCAGCAACAAGCTGTTACCTTACGTCCGTATGTGCCTCGACGTCCCATAGTTGACCGCAATAACAACATTCTGGCAATCGATCGCCCAGCTTACACTTTGTACGCGCACCCCAAGCTATTTAAAACTTCCAAACAAGAAGTGGCCACAAAACTTTCCCCTCTGTTAGGTCGTTCTGCCGAAGATCTGGAAAAACTATTCAACAAAACAGAAAGTGGGATTCGCCTTGAAAATTCCTTATTGGAAGAAGTAGCCGATCGCATCGTCGCCTTGCGAGTGGATGGCCTAGAGTTATTGCCCCATTACTCGCGCCTCTACCCGCAGCAGGAACTTGCCGCAGACATTGTGGGCTACGTGGATATGGATCACATCGGTCAAGCAGGTATAGAACGCAGCCAACAAAATCTGTTAGAACGTTCCATCAAAGCCGTCAGGCTGAGTCGGACTGGAAATGGTGCGATCATGCCCGACTACGCGCCAATCGGAGTAATGAATACAGACGATCTGCGACTGCAACTGACTGTAGATAGCCGACTCCAACGCGCTACCCGTTCTGCCCTCAAAGAAAAAATTGCACAATTCCAGGCCAAGCGAGGTACGGCGATCGTTATGGATGCGCGGGATGGTGCCTTACTGGCAATGGTTTCCGAACCTTCCTACGATCCAAACCATTACTCCAAATATAATGTAGAACTGTTTAAGAATTGGGCGCTGACAGACCTTTACGAACCGGGCTCGACTTTCAAACCGCTCAATGTGGCGATTGCCCTAGAAACTGGAGCGATCGCACCCGACAGTACCTTTGTAGACAACGGCCTGATTCGAGTAGGGGGCTGGCCGATTAAAAACGCTGAGGGAGGCGGTCAGGGACGACTGACGATCGCTCAGATTTTGCAAGTTTCCAGCAACGTCGGTATGGTGCAGATGATGCAGCAACTGAAGCCAAGCGTTTACTACGGCTGGCTGGAACGCCTGGGACTGGGGCAAGCAGTGGAAACAGACCTGCCTTTTGAAACATCCAGTCAGTTAAAAAGTCAAGAAGAATTTACCTCTTCGGCCATTGAACCTGCCACCGCCTCTTTCGGTCAGGGATTTTCCATCACTCCCCTCCAACTGGCCCAACTTCACGGTGCGATCGCCAACGGTGGTAAGCTGGTCAGTCCCCATGTCGTTCGGGGTCTATTTGACTCCAAGGGACAAATGCACTGGCAACCGACACTCCCAGCACCGCGACCGATCTTTTCACCCAAGACTAGCCAGACGGTCTTGGAAATGATGGAAACCGTAGTCAGCAAGGGGACAGGAAAAACCGCACAAATTCCCGGATATCGCATCGCTGGCAAAACAGGTACAGCCCAAAAAGCCAGTTCTACTGGTGGTTACTCCGCCAACGCCAAAATCACGAGTTTTGTGGGCATCTTGTCGGTTGACTCTCCTCGTTATGTAGTTGTAGCTGTAGTAGACGAACCGAAAGGCAGAGTCTTTGGTTCTACCGTTGCAGCACCAATGGTCAAATCAATTATGGAATCCCTGATTGCGATCGAGCAAATTCCACCCAGCCGGAAGGGCATAAAGGATAGGGGATAGGGGCTAGGGGAGAGTGGGGGAGTGGGGGAGTGGGGGAGCGGGAGAATAAATCTTTTCCCTCTTCCCTTTTCCCTCTCCTTCTTCCCCTAGCCCCTAGCCCCTAGCCCCTAGCCCCTAGCCCCTAGCC
>NZ_JACJPW010000087.1 GCF_014696265.1 Aerosakkonema funiforme FACHB-1375
ATCCTGATTTAATCGCTCTTTCTGACTCAGCTAGAAGCTGAGGGGTTTTGGATTGCTAGGAGTTTAGACTAACCGCGCCTTAAAGCGCGGTTAGTCTAAACTCCAGTACGATAAACTAACCGACCAAAAAAAGCAATAAACTTTAAGAGTTGAGAAAGTCAAATAAATGATAGATGCAGAAGCTTACTGATTCAACCTAAACACTTCTGAAAAACTGCGATCGCACAAACTTTATAAAACTTTACATTTAAACACACAGGATACCTACATAACTTTGCCTCTCCATCCCGATAACTAGATGTAAGGCAAAAACACCAGGAGTTTGGATATGTCTGCTTCCGAACAAGTAATGCACCGTATGTTTAGCGAAATCGTCGCTCAGTACCATCCTTTTGCACAATATATAGGGTATCAAGAAGGCGAAGATGGATTTATGCTCCACTATCAAGGGCCAAACGGTCAGCAATATATGATAGTGGACACGGAAGGGAACATCCTGGGCGACACTACAATGGGAACCACCCGGACAATGGAAGTCTTGACTGTGGGTGCTGCTATCCTCTCGGCATTTTTCGGTGGTCAATCTAATCGTTAAAGTCTTGTTAAATTTTACACTTATCCGTTAACGAGAGAAGCCATACTCTTGTTAACGGGTTTACTGTAAGCCGATCGAGGGGTTGAGGGTAGATCCACCATCCAGATTAACACGGGGCTTTGGTAATGCAATGAGTAAATTAGTTATTTTTAGAATAGGAAAAGGTAACTTTCAATCAGAAGGTTTTCCCGTGATATTGCAGATAGGAGAAGAAGGCGATCGCCCTTTTCTCGAAATCACAGGCGAGTTACCACCAGCACCAGAAATTGCCGAAGATTACGACGACTGGCAATCAATTTATTGGCGTTTAGACCGAGTTCGGAGTTTAAATGCTCCAGATGGTCAAGTAACAAATTTTTCAACAATAGAAGAGTGCAACAATGCGGCTGAACCTATTATTACTCAACTGAATAACTGGCTAAATTCACCAAAATTTCGTTCTATCCGTGAAAGATTAATTGAGGAAGTAAAGCCCTCGGACACAGTACGGGTGCTATTGCAAACTGAAGAGATGCGTTTGCAGCGACTTCCTTGGCATTTATGGGATTTTTTCACTCGCCGTCCTAATGCAGAATTAGCTATTAGCCTTCCAGATTACCAACGAATTAACCAAGTATATCCAAGTAAAAATAAAGTTAATATCTTAGCAATTTTAGGAAATAGCACTAATATTGATATCGGTTCAGACGAGGAATCATTGCAGAACACACCGGATGCTGCTGTTACCTTTCTCCCCGAACCGCAGCGAAAGGATATTAATGATAAATTGTGGGAACAAAGCTGGGATATTTTATTTTTTGCAGGTCATAGTAGGACGGAAGGAAACAAGGGACGCATTTTTATCAATGAAACGGATAGTTTGACAATTAGCCAATTAAGAAACGCTCTCACAAAAGCGATCGCGGCTGGATTGAGGATTGCAATTTTCAACTCCTGTGATGGATTGGGATTAGCACGGGAATTAGCCGATTTACATATTCCACAACTAATCGTGATGCGAGAACCTGTTCCCGATAAAGTAGCACAGGAATTTTTACAATATTTTCTCCAAGAATATTCAAAAGGTGAATCCTTATATCTGTCTGTGCGGAAAGCGCGGGAACGGTTGCAAGGATTAGAAAATAAGTTTCCCTGTGCTAGTTGGTTGCCAGTAATATATCAAAATCCGGCTCAAATTCCTCCAACTTGGCAACAGTTGCGAGATGGGATAGAAAGCGATCGCGCTATTCCATCAATCAATATAGAAAGCAAACCCTTAAAACCCCATCCACTAACAAGAATTTTCACACATCCCATCTTGGTTGCCAGTGTAGCAATTACAGCCTTAGTGTTGGGTGTGCGACAAATGGGATGGTTGCAAACACAGGAGTTAAAAGCTTATGATCAGATGATAAGACTGCAACCAGATGACGGGCCAGACCGTCGCCTTTTGGTTATTACAGTTGATAAAACCGATTTGCAATATCAAGACCGTATGGGGATGGAGAGACGGGGGTCTTTAGCTGATGCAGCACTCAATCAAGTATTGAAGAAACTAGAGCCATTGCAACCGCGAGTAATTGGCTTAGATATTTATCGGGATTTCCCAGTGCGGCGCGACCAACCTGAATTAGCAAAACGGTTGCGGGAAACTAATAATTTCATTGCTGTATGCAAAGTCAATGAACCGCCCAGAGACAAAGAAGGTTATCAACCCCCACCAGAAGTCCCCAAAGAACGTTTAGGATTTAGCGATGTTATCAAAGATAACGATGGAATTCTCCGTCGCTATCTGTGGTCTATGAATTTTAATGATAGTTCTCCTTGTCGTACCGAATTTTCCTTAAGCTTTCAATTAGCACTTTATTATTTAGTTACAGAAGGAATTGAGCCTCAATTTAACTACGATGAAAAATATTTACAGTTGGGGAAAGTGCGATTAAAACGTTTGGAACCCGATTCGGAAGGGTATAGAGGGTTAGATAATCGAGGATACCAAATATTGCTCAATTACCGTTCTCAAAAAATTGCCAAACAGGTTAGTTTGAGAGATGTCCTAACTGGTAACTTTAACCCTAACTTCGTGAAAAACCGGATTGTGATTATTGGTGTTACTGTTCCAGATGAAGATAATCACTATACACCTTACAGTCTCAGCTTGCGCTCAGATCGAGCTACAAAAGGCGTTTTTATTCAAGCGCAAATGGTGAGTCAGATTATCAGCGCTGTGTTAGACGGTCGTCCGTTGTTGGGAGTTTGGCCTTTTTGGGGTGATGCGCTGTGGATTTGGGGTTGGTCTTTGGTGGGAGGTGCGATCGCTTGGCGAATTCGGGGAATACTAAGCTTGGGATTGGTTCTGATTGTGGCTATCGTCACCTTGTACGGAGTTTGCTTTTTCCTCTTTATACAAGGTAGCTGGGTGCCATTAGTGCCATCATGCTTGGCTTTGATATTGACAGGTGCAAGTATAGTCACGTACAGCAGATCCCAGTTACGGCGATCGCACTTTATTTCTAAACTTCCCCCACCAAGTTTATGAAACGGCAATACCAACTTCTAACACTACTAGGGTTGACCTTACTTTTGGCGCTCGGTTACACCTTCTTAAATGGGAAATTAGCTGGAAATTGTAGTGATATCAGTATACCTAACGGGTCTATTACACAACCTCGACCACCTATCGGGCTACCTCCTCAAGGCGCACCCGATGCGAGGGGAGGTGCAGCACTATCAGGACATCAGCAGCCAAAGACCGACAAATTCAAAATCCCATCTCTTAACTCAAATTGCCGATAGTATCTTGGTTGAGCAAATAGGCCAGAATGAGCAAGGCTTGTAAGTTTGCAGTAATCACGGCGTTATCAGAACTGGGATATTGATACTGACAGGCATAGAACAAGATTGCTTCGTTTTGATTTCGCCATTAAATACACACTTAAATATTACGATCCTTCTTTATGAACTGGAGACTCCAAAATTTAATACTAGCTTTGACCTTACCATTAGCACCCGGTTGCACCTCCTCAATTGGGGCATCTGTGGAGGTTACACCATCATCGGTACAGATAGCACAACAGCGCCCTCGCCAAGCGTCGCCAACACCCACGCCATCTCTTCAACCATCTCCCTCGCGATCGCCTACACCTTCCAACCAGCGAACTGCTGCAACCCCTATCCGTTTCAGTTTACCTCCTGAAGGCGCACCCGGATATCGAGGAGATGCAGCAACTCGTGATGCTTGTAATGATGCAGGGAAATCGCGTTTAATTGCATTAGTTCCAGGGACTAATTTAGGGTTAACCATAGCTGAACGTCCGACGTTTTGGTTTTATGTGTCGGAACAGGTTAAGTCTACAACTCCTGTGGAGTTCATGTTAGTAGATGAGCAAGAAAATACAGTTTATAAAGATAGCTTTGAAGTAACAGTTAGCCCTGGTATTATTGGAATAAAGTTACCGCAAAATGTAAGTGCTTTAGAGATTGGTAAGCGATATCATTGGACCTTATCCGTTATTTGCAATCCAGGCAATTCACGCGAAACTGCTAATGTTGATGGAGAAGTATGGCGGGTTGATAAACCTGAGTTGCAGCAAAAGTTGGATGGAGTGAGTGGGCGCGATCGCATTCTCCTTTATGCTGAAAATGGTTTGTGGTACGACACTATAACTAATCTAATTGAATTGCGTCGTCAGAATCCGCAGGATGCACAATTAACGAAAGATTGGGAAGATTTGTTGCGACATCCAGATGTTGCTTTGAATAAAATTGTTGCGGAACCTGTTGTTACCTGTTGTAAGGCAAGATAAGGAAAGTTATGCAATTGCAGAGAATTGGTTTGAGTGTAATTGTTACCCTTCTGTTTACTATATTAGCCTCTCATCCTGTGCCGCTGCTGATGCGATTTTCTACGTTGCAGGTGTTAGCTCAAACTACAGATGGGCAGAAAGTAGAAGGAGAGCGACTGCTAAGACAAGGGCTTGAGCAGTATCAGCGTGGTCAATTGGAAGCTGCCATGCAATCCTGGGAACAAGCACTAAATATTTATCGAGAACTCAAAGATAAAGGCGCTGAGTTAGCAATTTTAGCAGGTTTAGGCTCTGGTTATCTTCAACTGAGAAACTACACCAAAGCCCTTGAGTACCAACAGCAACGTTTGGCTATTGCTCAAGAACTTAAAGATCCGCAACTGCTAGGAGAGGCGCTAGTAAATTTGGGAGCCATTTATCAGCTCCTTGGAAACTACAACAAGGCAATCGAGTATTATCAGCCCGCACTAGCTATTGCTCAGGAACTTAGAAATCTGCCCTGGCTAAGTACGACCATAGCAGGTCTATCCATTGCATACTCATCACTTGGAGACTATGAAAAAGCTATTGAGTACCTACAGAAAGATTTGGAAATTAAGCGCTCACTCAACGACCGCAAAGGAGAAGAGTCTACTTTAGGAGCTTTGGGAGCTGCTTATCATAGTCTCGGAAACTATTACAAGGCAATTGAATACTTTCAGGAGAGTTTGGAAATAACACGGGAACTTAATGATCGTCAAGCAGAATTGTCAAGTCTTACAGATATAGGCACTGCCTACGAAAACCTTGGAGACTATAGTAAAGCAATTGAATACCACCAACAGAGCTTGATTATTGCACAAGAACTTAAAAACCGTGAAGCAGAGGGATACGTTCTGGCAAATATAGGGTTGGTTTATCACGATTTAGGAGATTATGGTAAAGCAATTGAGTTTCAGCAGCAAAGTTTAACTATTGCACAGGAAACGAAAGACCGGGAAGCCGAGGCAGTAGCCGTGAGCCGTCTTGGGCTTATTTATGCCGCTATCGGAGACTATAGCAAAGCAATTGAGTGGCATCAACAACATTTGGTGATTGAACGCGAACGTCACGATCTTGAGGGGCAAATAACGGCTTTGGGAAATTTAGGCATTGCATACAAAAACCTCAAAGATTATCCCAAGGCAATTGACTACTATCAGCAGAGTTTAACAATCGCACAACAAGTCAAAAATCCTCAAAACAAGCAAGGTATTCTAGGAAATTTAGGAGTTGTTTACTTTGAGCAAGGAGACTATACCAGAGCCATTCAATTATATCAGGAAAGCTTGAGTATAGCACGCGAAATAAAAGATCGCCAATCAGAGGGTGACATTTTAGGAAATCTGGGTGCTGCATATAACGGGCTTAGAGACTACGCCAAAGCGATTGACTACCATCAACAATTTCTAAAAATTACACAGGAAATAGGCGACCGCCAAGGGGAAGCAATAGCCCTCAATAATCTAGGAGTTTCTCTATTTCGCTCTGGCAATTTAGCAGAAGCAGAGAAAAATTTACGCCTCGGAATTAAAGTTTTAGATTCTATCCGGTCAGGATTAGGTAACAGAGACTCAGAGAAAGTATCAATTTTTGAAATTCAAGGTCGCACCTACCGCGCTTTACAAGAAGTTCTGATCGCCCAGAATAAAATTCACGAAGCTCTAGAAATTGCTGAAGGGGGGCGTGCGCGTGCCTTTATCGACTTATTGACCAGCAGGTTATCTTCTCAATCACCGATTAACTCTCCTATAACTTATCCCTCCCTTGTGGAAATTCAACAAATTTCTAAAACACAAAAAGCCACAATCGTTGTATATTCAATTATTTCTGACTCAAGAAAGGAATCAAACCTTTTTATTTGGGTAATAAAACCTACTGGTGATGTTACGTTTCGTCAATTCGATCTCAAAGAATTAGAACGAGAGAAGAGAACTATTGCCAACCTGGTTCCCCGCGTTCGTCAAGCTATTGGCGTGAGGAGTGGAGCCAACACTAATGAAGCAGCATTTAAACCAGGCGATCGCATTCACTTCAAAGGCGAAAACCGGAACTCAGAACCTTGGGAAGTCGTATCATTCGATCCACAAAACGGCATACTTATGGTTAGACACCCAAGTTTTGCAACTACAAGTGTAATACCGAAATCAATCAATGATGTAGAAGACTTCGGACAAACATCACTGCAACAACTCCACCAAATTCTCATCGAACCAATAGCTGACTTACTACCCAAAAATCCAAGCGATCGCGTAATCTTCATCCCCCAAGGCGAACTCTTCCTCGTTCCCTTCCCCGCACTGCAAGACAAAGACGGCAAATACCTGATCGAGAAACATACCATTCTTACTGCCCCATCGATTCAAGTATTAGACTTAACCCGAAAACAACGGCAGCGCCTTGCTAATTCAACCGCCAAAGATGTGCTGGTAGTCGGCAATCCTAGCCCCATGCCTGCACCATTCCAACCTCTAGAATATGCCGAACCAGAAGCGAAAGCAATTGCTAACTTGCTCAATACCAACGCGATTACTGGTACTCAAGCTACTGAATCTGCGATCGTCGCACAGATGTCCAATGCAAAGATGATCCATCTGGCAACTCACGGACAGTTCGATGATATCAGAGGATTGGGGAGTGCGATCGCTCTCGCCCCCTCCGGCAAAGATGATGGTTTACTCACCGCCGAAGAAATCCTCAACCTGAAGCTAAATGCCGAATTAGTCGTTCTCAGCGCTTGCGACACCGGGAGAGGACGCTTAACAGGGGACGGCGTAATCGGACTATCCCGTTCCTTGATTTCTGCGGGTGTCCCCAGCGTCATCGTCTCCTTGTGGAAAGTGCCAGATAATACAACCTCTGGACTGATGGTGGAATTTTATCGCCAACTGAAGGGAAACCCAGACAAAGCCCAAGCGCTACGCCAAGCAATGCTTATTACCATGCAGCAACACCCCAATCCAAGAGACTGGGCAGCATTTACCCTCATTGGCGAAGCAGAATAAGCCTCAAATCAAACTGAAAGAGCAACCAGAAAATCAAATCAACTCATGTAATAAATATAACAAAACTTGACCGTAAAAATATTGAGACTTTTATCGATCGAGATATTTCGGGAAAAATTACTAAATTTTTTGGCTGCATCATTACATATTTGATGTCACCTAGCACAAGAAATATATAGAAAGCTTAAAGGAAAACAGCCAAATGAAAAATGAATCCCTGCGTTAGCCAATTCTGAGAAAGCCAATTTTAATTGTAATCCGGCTGTAGCTCAATTGTCTAGCGATTTGATTTGATAACTAATTTGGCAACATTCAATTGAAGCATATTCAACGATAAACGCTTTATTTGCGCTCAATTCACTATGCTAAATTTCCCATTTCAATTCAATTGTATTACATCAGAAAATAAAACTATGGCAACAAATAAACCAGTCAATAACCAAACCTTAACTTCCCTCCAAAAATTTCTGTTTTACTGGGCTGGTGCCAATGAAAAAATACTAGCGAGAGAAGACTGTGCTGCGGAAAGAAATAAATATGCCTCAATTGGCTTAACAGTATTATTCACCGCCATTTTAGCTTCTTTCTCTGGTGGCTATGCCTTCTTCACGGTCTTTAGTTCTGTTGGCCTTTCAGCAATCTTTGGTTTATTCTGGGGTTTAGGATTAATCGGTAATCTCGATCGACTTTTTATCATCAATCTGAAAAAGAAACACCGAAAAGGTTGGAAGCAGAATATCCTGGGGTTGGGAGAAGCCCTAACAAGCGCTGTCCCTCGGTTAAGTTTAGCAGTTTTGCTAGCGTTAGTGATTACTAAACCTCTGGAAATCAAGATTTTCGACAAAGAAATTGAGTCCGAAATCGCTAACAATAATGCCTTAATTTTCGGACAAAGGGAGAAAGAAATTCGTCAAAGTTCACGGTTAGCGGAACTCTCTGCCGCCTTAAACCAGAAAAATCAGGAAAAAAATCAAAATAACGAACGACTTGAACAAGCACGTCAAGCTTACAACTGTGAAATTTCCGGTAGTTCTTCAGACAGGTGTCGGCAACTTGGAAGTTCAGGAAAACAGGGAATAGGTGATATTGGAAAAGCACTGGAAATAAACTTAAACAAAGTTGAAGCAGAAGTAGCATCAGAGAATACAAAGCTCGAACGAGATTTGGCAAGTATCCAAGCTGAAATCGATCAGGTTGAGCAAGATATCCAGAAGAGACTAACAGAGATTGAAGAAAAACAGCAAAAGTCAGATGGTTTACTGATGCGACTCAAAACCCTTGAAAGTCTCAGTGAAAAAGATCGAGCCATTGCTAATATTAACCTCTTTGTGACCTTGCTTTTCATAATGATTGAGACTTCACCAATCCTCGTCAAAATCATGTCTTCCTATGGAACTTATGATGCAGCACTGGAAAGTCTGGAAAAAACTTCCATCCACCGTTATACCAAATCTACTGAGAAAGATTTGGAGTTGATCGACTATGAAGTTGAAGCTAACTTTCCCATTATGAAGGAGATTAAAGACTCTGAAGCTGAAAACAAAAAGTTTGCTTATGTAGAAATGCGGTCACAGGTCAGCCAGGTTATGTTCCAGCAGTTTAACTTGATGTTAAAAGAGCTTTTGTCTGACCGAAGTGAAAGTTTGAAGTCTATTAGGACAAAAGTCCTCGATCGCATCGAAAAACAAATCGAGAGAGTATTAGCCAATTACGCTCAGGAGATAAGTATTTCCGGTCGCGAGATTAACGAAAGGATTAAGCAATTCAAACAGGATATCTTGAATGAAACTTTGTCAGAGAAGCTAAAAAATTCTATTAAGGATGCAGAATTAGAGGATTTGGAAAAGGATTTAAATAATTTCCAAAAGGCTGTTGACGATTATAAAGAGGAGGATGATTCCGAAAATGGTAAGAATCTGGAATAAACAAACCTGAAGTCTCCTAGATTTCAGTCAGTTCAATCCAATGTTTAAAGCTTTGACTAATTTAATGGAGAAATACAACCATGAACGACAACAACTTAGAGCGTGAAAACTCAAGAATAATTGACGACTTAGATGCAAACAACTCATCTGCACTTGCCAGGGCCGTAGATTATGCCAGTCAGATTGTACCTCGTAGAAATGGCTCTTTAATCTACGGAAATATCTCACTTCCTGCGTCCGTAAAACGTGCGATCGCTCTGGGCGATGCCAGTTCCGTACAAGCTGAAGTTGAGTTTCTGCGATCGGCATTAACTCTAGTCAGAAGAACGCAACTTCAGGATCTGGCTGATTACTGTGAAGATTATCGCAAAAGGTCAAAGGAAGATAGAGACACAAAAGCTCTAGAATCCAAGATGAACAGAGCCGCAGCAGCAACCGAGCAAATTGACAAAACTTTTGAGAATTTGATTAACACTATTGTGGAAAAATTGGAGGTAGCAGCGAAAATACCCAATGCTAAGGCAAGGGAAATCCGAACTAAGCAACTTGAAAGGGATTTGGAAAATTTCTCAGATTTCCAGCAGCAGCTTGTTAAGAAACTAAAAAACATAGTCTCAGAGGGAATTTAAATTGTCAGGATTTACGGCTTTATCCTAGTGCCATACCCTGAGCGATCGCATCTCTCGCTGCCAGAGGTGCGATTTTTCGGGCTTTGGGCTGAGATTAGTTACCTTTTGGCTGTTGTAGTCGATTTTCTACCATCTATATGTGCTTTTTACTTGCCTTGTGGGAATACTGTGATTAATGCTCTGCCTATAATGGATTGACTGCTATGCGATTACAGAAAATTGGTCTGAGTGCTTTAGCGAAGCTTACCGTAGGTATCGCTGCCCTCCTAGCGGCTGTTGCAATGCCATCCTCTTCATCTGTACCAACGCGATTCACACAGCTACAAACGTTAGCTCAAACTTCAGAGGCTAATCAGTCAGAAGCAGACAGCTTATTGAATCCATGTAGAGAACAACTGCAAACTAACCAATTTGAAGCAGCTTTGCAGTTTTGTCAAAAGGCATTAGATACTTATCGAGAAACTAAGAACCGTTTGGGAGAGGCGAAAGCTCTCCATAATTTGGGGCTAGCCTATAAGGGTCTGAAAAATTACACTAAAGCGATTGAATTCTTACAGCAAAGTTTGGCAATGGCGCGGGAAATTCCTGACCGTGAGTTAGAGAAAAAAGCTCTGAGCAATTTAGGAGATTCTTTATCACAGCAAGGGGTTCAATATCTTCAAAACAATCAGTTTGAATCTGCAATACAGACTTGGGAACAAGTGCTGGCTATTTATCGGGAAGTCAAAGACCCTTCAAAAGAGGGAGTCGCGTTAGGAAGTATGGGAATTGTTTATGTTGCTATGCAAGATTATAATAAAGCAATTGATTATCTTGAACAGAGTTTAGCGATTCTACGGCACGCCCAGAATAAAGAAGCAGAAGAGTTTGTCGTGGAAATGCTATCTAGTACTCGGAAAAAAGCAGCCGATCGACTACTGAAGCAAGGTGCTGAACAGTATGAAACCAATCAATTAGAAGCTGCCATTCACTCTTGGCAACAGGCGTTAAATTTTTATCGAGTAATCAAGGAACGAGAAGGAGAACTGGTATGTTTACATATTTTAGCAACTACTTACTATGAGTTGGGGAACTATACCCAAGCAATTGAGACTGCTCAGCAAGAACTGCTAGTTGCACAAGAAATTAAAAATCGTCAAGGTGAGGCACAGGCTTTAGCCACGCTGGGTAGTGTTTACAATGCTCTATCAAATAATATCCAAGCGATTAAGTATCACGAACAGTCTTTAGCCATTGCAAGAGAAATAAAAGACCGACTGGGGGAAGCCGAAGTTCTAGCGAACATTGGTGCTGTTTACGCTACCTCAGCAGACAATAAAAAAGCGATTGAGTATTACCAACAGAGCTTAGTAATCCTGCGCGAACTCAAAGAACGCCAAAAAGAAGCAGAAGTTTTAGGTAATTTGGGAGCTGCTTTTGCTAACCTGGGTAACTATCAACAAGCAATTGAATACGTACAGCAAAGCTTAGATATTGCACGAGAATTTAAAAACCGTCGCGGTGAAGTGTTTGCCTTGTTAAATATGGGTAATTTATATAATCTTTTAGACGACTATGAAAAAGCAATTAAATACTATGAACAGGGATTAACTATTGCGCGGGAAATTAAAAACCCTGAGAATGAACTGAAAGCTTTACACAACCTGAGCGATGCTTATCATTCTTTGGGTGAATCTGACAAAGCAATCAGCTATGTGGAACAAAGCTTAGCAATTGCCAGAAAAATTCAAGACCGCAGCGCTGAAGCAACAAATTTAGGAGGCTTAGGCATTATTTATTTTAGCAGAGGCAGCTACGATAAGGCAGGAGAGTTTTATCAGCAACAGTTGGCGATCGCACAAGCAATCTCCAATCCTAAACAGGAAATGATCGCTCTCATTGGGCTAGGACAGGTCAATTATGCTTTGGACAACTACAGGAAAGCAATTGAATACTATGAGCGGGGTTTAATTATAGCGAGAAACATCCGCTCTCCACAAGATGAAACGGCAATTTTAGGAAATTTGGGATTACCTTACTTTGAACTTGGAGATTACAGTAAAGCGATTGGTTACTATCAGCAACAGTTGCAGCTTGCACGCTCAATCCAAAGCCCCAGCAGTGAGATGGCAGCACTTACTAATCTCGGTATATTTTACAGCTCCCAAGGGGATTATGGCAAAGCGATTGATTACTATCAGCAAAGTTTGGCTTTAGCACGGCAAATTAAGTACCGTAAAGGACAGGTATCAGCTTTAGGAAATTTAGGTCGTTTATACAACAACATAGGAGATTATAATGAAGCGATTAAGTATTTACAGCAGCAATTGGTTATCTCACGGGAACTCAAAGATCGCCAGGGAGAAAGTACAGCATTAGGAAATCTGGGAGCAGCTTACTTGGCCTTGGGTGATAATAAGCAAGCGCTTGAGTCCTATAGGCAGTTCTTGACCATTGCTCAGGAAATAAAAGATCTCCAAGGTGAGGCTTTGGCTTTGGGAGGCTTAGGTGATGTTTCTCTTGCCTTGGGAGACTATAACCAAGCAATTAAATTCTATGAACAGTCGTTAGCTATTGAGCGGCAAACTCAAAACCGTGTCCATAAGGGGGGTATTTTTGCGAGTTTGGGTAATGCTTACATTGCTTCGGGAGATTACGATCGGGCGATTGAGTTTTACACCCAAAGCTTGCAGCTCAGTCAGAAACAAAAAGACCGCGAAGTTCAAGGAATATCTTTAAACAATTTAGGTATTTCTTTTCTCAAATTAGGTAAGCTTGTTGAAGCAGAGAAAAACCTACTTGCTGCTATCGAAATTTGGGAATCTATACGGACAGACTTAGGTAACAAAGATTCTGAAAAAATATCAATTTTTGAACAACAAGCTCGGAGCTATCGCTCCTTACAAGAAGTCCTAGTCGCTCAAAATCGAACTTCGGCTGCACTGGAAGTTGCTGAACGAGGAAGGGCGCGTGCTTTCTTTGACTTGTTAACAAGACGGTTAAATCCCCCATCAGAAGCTAAACCTACCATAACTTACCCCACATTGGAAGATATTAAGAAAATTGCCAAAGCTCAAGAGGCTACTCTTGTTCAATACTCAATTATTTATGAAGATAGCAAAGAGTCAGCCCTCTATATTTGGGTAATTAAACCTACTGGTGAAGAGGTATTTCGCCAAGTTGACCTCAAATCATTGCGACAACAAAATAAATCCCTTATTAACCTTATTCCTCGTATTCGTCGTGGTATTAATGTAAGAGGTGCTAATACTAATGAACCACTTTTTAAACCGGGCGATCGCATTCACTTCAAAGGTGACACAGCAAACTCAGAACCTTGGGAAGTCGTATCATTCGATACTCAAAATGGCATACTTAGAGTCAGACTTCCCTCTTTTACAGAGGGTGTAACCATACCGAAATCAATCAACGATGTAGAAGACTTCGGACAGACATCACTGCAACAACTCCACCAAATTCTCATCCAACCGATCGCTGACTTATTACCGACTAATCCTAGCGATCGCGTAATTTTCATCCCCCAAGCCGAGTTGTTTCTCGTTCCCTTCCCCGCTTTGCAAGATGCCAATGGCGACTACCTTATTAAAAAACATACTATTCTCACCGCTCCCTCAATTCAAGTCCTAGAATCAACTCATAAACTTCGCCACAGTCAACAAATTTCTCCCAATGCACCCGTCTTGGTAGTCGGTAATCCTTCACCGATGCCTAACCAGTATAGCCCTCTCCCCTATGCAGAAAAAGAAGCCACAGATATAGCCTCTCTATTCAATACAAAAGCCATCATCGGAACACAAGCCACCGAAACATCTATAGTTGCTCAAATGTCCAATGCACGGGTAATTCATTTAGCAACACATGGAGAATTCGATAATATGCGAGGATTGGGAAGTGCGATCGCACTAGCCCCCTCTGACAAAGACAATGGATTGCTCACCGCCGAAGAAATCCTTAATCTTAAGCTTAACGCTGAATTAGTCGTTTTAAGTGCTTGCGATACGGGGCGAGGTCGCCTAACGGGAGATGGTGTAATTGGATTATCCCGTTCTTTAATAGCTGCTGGCGTTCCTAGCGTTGTTGTCTCTCTATGGAAAGTACCGGATGATACAACCGCAGGACTCATGTCAGAATTTTACCGCCAACTTCAGCAAAATCCAGATAAAGCTCAAGCCTTACGCCAAGCGATGCTCAAAACAATGGAAAAACATCCTCAACCTAAAAACTGGGCTGCATTTACGCTGATTGGCGAAGCCGAATAAGGCTAAAAATCAAAAAATTTTCCTGTTGCTTACATAATCTGAAAAACCTCTCCCGATAAAGAAGTAGAAACAATTTGATTCTTCTCCAAAAAGGAGTAAATTATTCCATGTTTAACAGCAAATTTGTAGCTACTTCTGCTCTGTTGGCAACCACCATTTCTACTTCTTTAGTTACTTTACCAGCACTGGCTAATTCCGGGGGAATTTTTCCCGATCGCACAACAGAAGCCTCCCAGCAAAATACATCTACAGTCCTAATTGCCCAAACCCGCCGAGCTTTCACTGTCACGAAAATTTGGCCTTCTTCGATCTACGTCAAGAGTTCTGCTACGGGCAATGTGTACGAAGTTTATTATGCAGGTCGTATCGGCGCGGAAGTTGGTGACACGGTTACTGTCATTGTCAATAGCGATGATAAGTGGATTACTATCATCAACGAACGCACAGGTCAATCATCAGCAGTAACCAGCGTCAATCGAGTGTAAATATTTCATTCAGGGCGTAGTAGAAATTTGAAAAACCTTCTTATTTCCACTCGCCCTGAAGAATAAAAGCTGCCCAAGAATAAGGTTCGCGTTTCTCTTGCCACATCGATATTTGTGCCGCTCTCAGCGCTGCTGCGGGTGGCAATTTTTCTTGCAGCATTTTGTGATAAAATCGAGTCATTAGTTCAGCTGTAGAATCATCCCGCACACTCCACAAACTCACCATTACGCGACTAGCACCAGCATACATTAACCCTCTTGTCAAACCTACCAAACCCTCTCCTCTAATTTCTTTACCCAGTCCAGTTTGACAACCACTCAAAACGATTAATTCAGCTGGCAAATTCAAATTAAAAATGTCTGGTGTCATCAGTAAACCATTCTGAGGTTCACCTTGTCGATCGACCAAAGATAGGACAATTCCCGATAGTTCTGGATGCAGCGTGTTGAAAAAGCCGTGCGTGGCGAAGTGCAGAACGCGGTACTGGCTCAATTGCGGACTGGTAGCGGTTTCGCGAGAAGCATCAAAATCGAAAGCTTGGAAGCGATCGCTCTGAGGCACCAAAGCTAAAATTTGATTGGCTTCCCGTTCTGTTCCTGGCAACCGTCCGAATAGTGACACAGCAGCACCCTCATCTAAGCCTCTAGTCATCTGTCTGAGTTGGGATGAAGTAGTAGGTGCTGCTACCTGTGCATGACCTTTAACACGTGGGTCATCTTGAGAAAAAACCGGATCTGCCAGCACTGCGACAGCTTTCGGGGCAGGTAGACGCTGGGCTGTGTCGCGCCGGATCAGAGCTAGAGTAGATGCAGATGGCAAGTTAACGATTTCATGTTCCACCAATAAGGGCTTAACCTCATCAGTCGGATTTGCTTTAGGTAAAGACAAAGCACTGAAAGGGATGTATTGCAACGTCCCATCACCCACAATAATTAAACGTTTCTGTCCTAATTCTCCGGCAACTGGCCCCAAAACCATCTGGCTGAGAGCAGCTGTAGCTGCTGCTGCCTTTTTGGGTGTCGTTCTCATCATGCTGGGATTAATCAGAAAATTATAGACTTGGTTGGCTGCTGTCTCTATTTCAGCCTGTTTGGGCAGTACATAAGTGTTAATAGTCGTGGGTGTAATTGCCCATAAATAGCTGCGTTCTTCACCCAGCCAGTAGGTTAAGAGTATAGTGTTAGTATCTACTACCTGTTGCTGAATTTCTTTGAGGGTGAGGGGTTGAGGTTGTGTCAAAGCGGCATAGCGCGGATTTTTAGCACGGATCTGAGTTTCGACTTCTTGCAATTGCGTCTGGAGATCTGCAATTTCTTTTCTAATTGCTTCCTTTTGTTCTTCTGTGGGTTGACTTTTAAATAGTGCGAGTTGGTATTGAGTTCGTGCAGTAAGTTGCTGTTGCAATTGGCGTTCTTTATCCCGCAGTTCTGGATCTACACCTTGGCGGATATTTGCACGCCCCTCATTTAGAAGTTCGAGGAGAGTTCGGGCGCGGGCGCGTTCAGTTACTTCAAATGCTGCTTTATCGTAACCTGTGTTGGGGTTTTGCTGATGCAATGACATTAGGATGTCAATGTAGAGTCCATAAGCGCCCTGCACTGTAGCAAAGTAAGAGGCGCGGAGGTCTGGATTAGTAACTTTGATGCGTAGCGATTCAATAATCTCAATCGCTGCTTTGGTTTGAACTAAGGCTTGGTTAAGATTTTGGCGAGTAAATTCAACCTCACCAATGTCAATGAGTGTAGATAGTTCCCCACTACGATCGCCCACCATTTGCCATAAGGGCAGTGCTTGATTGTAGTAGTCCAACGCCCGTTGTTTTTCACCCAAGTTATTGTACACTCTCCCGATGTTGTGGATAGTATAGGCGGAGCTACTGGAATCTTTCACCTCATTACTCAGTTGCAACGCTTGCTTGAAGTAGTCAAGTGCCTTTTGTTCATCCTGTAAAAGGAGATAAATATTGCCGATGTTATTAAGGGTAATGGCTTCACCAGCACGATCTCCTACTGCACGTCTTAGGGTTAGAGCCTGGTTTAAGTAATTTAATGCCTTTTGCTTTTCCTGAGAACTTATGTAAACCGTGCCAATGTTACTAAGAATAGAGGCAACTCCAGCACGATTGCCCAACCCCTGCCACAGCGGTAGCGCTTGATTAAAGTAGTCGAGTGCCTTCTGTTTATCTCCTAGAGTGTTATAGACAATACCAATGCTATTGAGGGTAACGGCTTGTCCATCACGATCTGCTACGGCCTGTCTTAAAGTTAAAGCCTGGTTTAAATAGTCTAATGCCTTCTGCTTCTCACCTAAACCATTATAGATAACGCCAATGTTGTGGAGAGTAGTAGCTTCTCCAGCACGATCGCCTACTGCCCGACTCAGCGGCAGTGCTTGATTAAAGTAGTCAAGTGCTTTCTGATTATCCCCTAAAGCATTATAGACTTTGCCAATGCTATTGAGAGTAATGGCTTCACCAGCACGCTCGCCTATAGCCCGTCTTAAAGTTAAAGCCTGGTTTAAGTAGTCGAGTGCCTTCTGATTCTCACCCAAAAATTGGTAGACTAAGCCGATGTTATTGAGAGTTAAAGCTTCTCCAGATTGTTCCCTCACAATACGCCAGATTGGGAGTGCCTGCTCGTAGTAGTCTAGCGCTTTCGCTTTCTCACTCAAATCAGAGTAGATTTGGCCGATGTTGTT
The DNA here is from genome assembly GCF_014696265.1 of Aerosakkonema funiforme FACHB-1375. GTDB lineage: Bacteria > Cyanobacteriota > Cyanobacteriia > Cyanobacteriales > Aerosakkonemataceae > Aerosakkonema > Aerosakkonema funiforme_A. The sequence continues at coordinate 17,400 of NZ_JACJPW010000087.1, forward strand.
GAGAGTTAGAGCTTCTCCCTTGCGTTCTCCCACGACACGGAAAAGTGGAAGTGCTTGCTCATAGTAACTTAGTGCTTTGTGCTTCTCACCCAAATCGGAGTAGACTTGACCGATGGCTGTAAGCGTAATAGCTTCCCAAGTACGATCCCTTACCTTCTGCCACAATTGGAGGGACTCTTCATACTTCTGAAGAGCTTGACGCATAGCTTCTGGCGTTTTTTGTTGATGCAATAGCATAGCTTCTGCAAAAGCTTGTTGAGCAGCGCGATCGCTTTCTGACAAGCTTCCCCCCTGCTGTTGAGTCAGCTTTTCCGGTACAGACTGCGTTACCGAACTATCTCCAGACGAGGCTCCCACCATTGCCCCCGGTGACGACAAAGCGATCGCAACGCTCAATAAAACCATACTGGGACGACTAACCTGAGCCAATAAACCCCATCCCTGCCAGCGCTGTTTGATTCGCCAAGCCATGATGCTACCTCTGTTTTTCTGGGAAGAAAAGCCTTGATTTACAGTTATTTGCTTTATTATTCCCAAAAATGCTCCCCTCAGAACGGGGCTACTCAACCCTAAACGCGATCGCTCTTACCTGCTGGTACTCAATTTGATAGTAATAGAGGCTATCCGATAACCAAGTGGAAAATGCGATCGCCTAAATTCTCAGAATTTTACATATTTGATTAAACCTCTCCCGATAGTTAAGTGTAATGAACAAAGATATTTGAAAGATGCCCAGTTAAGTTTATTGACTTTTGACTGGGTATTTAGAAAACTTTTTGTTCGTTTTTCAGATGTAAAACTTAATCTGAACTGTCCCAATCTTATTTTTACACCGCCAACATTACCAATTAGATTCTGAGGTACAAACAAATGGTTTACCAAGCTCCAAAAAATATAACCCAGTTGCTTATTCCGTTTACTTTAGTTAGCTTAGGCTTATTTATCCTGACTGGTTGTGATAGCAAGACAAATCCTAACGACCAACCCTCATCCAACATACCAACATCAGAAGAATCATCACCCATCTTATCCGAACCTCTACCCAGACCCTATAACCCCTTGGGAACTTGCCCCTATAACATTGTCCACCTCAAAGAAGAGCTAGCCGAAGCATCTTCTAGAGTCCTTGGTCACTATGTAGGTAACATTCATCTGAATACTGATTTATCCATAAAAATCGATCTAGCTCAGCGAGCTAGCGAAGACCCTCGTTGTGCTGAAGAGGCGAGAATTCAGCAACTTCCTCAAATGGTAGTATCGGCTCAACAAGCCCTAGCAATTGGTCAAAAGAACTTGGAAAGAACAATGGAATCTGTACGTAAATTACAGGAAAATATGCCCAGCTTTTAAAGCTGTTATAAGCTTGAAATTATAGAGATAGCAATCTAACTCAGCTTTTCGTCTATCTTGGATTAATCACCGGTTCTCTAGACTAACGTTTTGATAACCAAAAATCCCACAAAAACCTTTCTCAGTACACCGAAGATTTTGGCGATCGCAATTATCGTTCAAGTATTCGATCTGCAATAAAACCACTACTAAAAAATTGAAGCAGCAAAGTTTGTCTAACTTTAAGTCAAGATTTCACAAGTAGTTAGATAAAATTGATAGTCGATAATTTAAAAATTATCGACTATCAAATATTTTAGTAATCTTACCAATAATATTAGTGTCGCTCGCTAAACACTCAAAGCAACCAATGCCACAACCGCAACTATGACCCTAACAAGATCTGGAAGATCCACACCAGGACAAATCCCGATCGCAATCAACCCAAACAAACAAGTTTGCACTGGAAACGAAAAAGCCATAATTATTGCCAAAATCCCCATACTAACGGCCAAAATCCATCCACAAGCAGTTTGTATTTTTAAGAGCAGCCGCATGAATTTAGTTTCTTTTTTCATCTCAATTCCTCCTTTATCGTGGCGTTTTAACTCTCAACAAGCAATATTCAGATATTGCTGACTTTCCCTTTTCCCTAGCAACCAAGGACTGTTGTGCGGGTAATTTAGTACAGTTAAAATTGGTCAAACTTTCCGAATTCCAGGTGACGATATTTCTTCCCAATTGCCCGTCAGCACTCTTAGCCCAACGCAAAGTTTCGGCATCGTCAAGGGTAATCTTCTGCCCCGGTGCATATCCACCACCCAGCCATAATGGTACTGACAAACCTAACAGCACGCCAAAGCCCATCGCTGCCATCAGCAACCCCATCGCTGGTAACATTATTTGTAAGCGCGATCGCTGTTTCGATTCGCAATGTGCGATCAATCGGTTTACCATCTGGCGAATTTCAATTTCCTGCCCCTTAGTAGCCGTGCGTTTCGCATTCTCCAAGTATTCGTGAATGGCATCACTCCACCTGTCGAATAAAGCACCGAGTTCCTTTGGTTTATCCTCCAAAATCACCTGTAGCTGTCCCGTACCCAGCATAATTAAAAACAATGGATCATTAGCACTAATGCCGTATTGTTTGGCGATTGCTAGCACCCGTTTCTGATATTCTGAATCCTTCCCTACCAACAGTTTTACCAAAGCTGGCAGTTCTTCATCTAAAACCGGAGCATCTCGATTGGCTTCTTTGATGTTAATCACCATATTCAATCCCCCTCCTCTTGGTTGGAATATTGCTGACATTGGTATCGTTGATATCAGTTATAAATTCAACTGCTGACCGCTCGAACGATTCCTGACGCAATTTTTCTTCTAAAAAAGCGAAACAGCTTGCATCGGTAGTATTCAACTCTTTAATTACTTCGCCTGTTAAAGTAGCCGACAGTAAGGTATGCCCATCCTCATCAGAACGCAACAAAAAGTAACCCTCTTCTACATTAATCGTTAGTTTTACATGAGGGATAACTTCAACCTCTGTTACTTTTCGCTCCAGCCATTCTTCTACCACCAAATCAATTAGACTATTTTGCCACCAAACACGCTCTCTTTCATTTACTATTATCCCTGGAGGTGGCGATATTAAAGGTAACATCGATACAGGCTCATCGTCATATTCCTCGAAATCCGAAAATAGTTCATCCTCATCAAATTCATCAAACGGTGCTTGTATGCTTAATTCAGATTCGCTAGCCAGCAAATCGGTGAATAATTGTAATCTTCCCATCAGATTGGCAAAAGTAGTTGGATCTAGTTGAGGATTGAATTTGTTGCTTTCTTCCGTACTATCGTCATCTTCATTGTCATCGCTATCAGAGGGACGATTGCTAACCTGCATAGATAGCGGTATGTCATCCTGTACGTTTTGCAATAGCATCTGTACTGTCGAATATTCTTCTGCTAATGAAGTATCAAAAACCCAGTCGAATACTTCATCCATTGAAGTATATTCCCAACTTGGCAGTAAACTCAACTTAGGTGAAATACTCCATTTGTCATCCTTATTAACGTGACCCGATACTACTTGACCCGTAGAAGCAATCAAAAACCATTCTGAGGTTATACCCATACCATTCAAGCTGGGGTCTTTAGTCGGAAATATCCAAAGCCGTCCCAGGTAAGAATCGCTATTGAAAACATCGGCATTTTTAACGAAAACACCATCTGTAATTGGCACTATTTCGTATCCAGTCATCGTCATCGTCCTTTTTTATTGGATTTAGTATTAGCAGGTTGTTCCAGAGCTTTTGGCGCAGAAGAATCAGATGGAGCGTTTGGTATAGTTATGGATAAGCTATCCGATGTATCAGCCGCAGATGAACTACCTGAAGAAGCATCGAAAGAAGTTGCAGAGATAGCCGATACTTCATTACTTGACTTTGCTGCAAATTCTAATCCCAAAAAACTAGATGCTTTTTTCAGTTCTTTTTCAAACTCTTCCAACCAACGAAATGCTCTAGAACGATTGGTAAAGGTAGTATTGCTAGAATTAGCTGCCTCACTAAACGTCAAATTTTCTCTGTCGATGAAATCGTACATTTCTTCGTACAATTCTGGCATCTTTATTTCGATACCGCCTGCTCTTTCAAATGTTTTTTTCAATTCGCTGTTAGTCCAACGAGTAAACTTTTTATCTTCTCCAAAGAACAAATTGAGAACGGCTACATAGTCTATATCCTGTTGGCGTTCGCTGCAATATTCCATTAATTTTTCCAACGCATCAACACTGTCTTTAGTGCGGGACATTACCACTACCATCGTGATGCGATATTTTAATATTCTGGCTTGCTCGAACAAAGCTAATTCTTTTTCCATCTGCTCGAATGCTTCGCCACTCGTACCCGGTAAATCTACCAAAACCACATCCGGTTCTTCGTCATGTAAATCGTTGAGTAAAGCATCGTATTCGCCAATCTTGAAAATGTTGATTTTCTTAACTGGAAGATTATTGTTGTTATAATACCGATACAGTTGTGCCGACCTTTCATCAGCATCGAAAGCCAAACAGTTTATATTGAGTTTGCGGTAAATTTCTAGCAATCCTCTAGCGCAAGTAGTCTTTCCCACACCGCCCTTTTCATTGAAAGTATAGACCATCCGTTTGGATGGAATTCTATTGCCTGTTGAAAGCATTGGAAAACTCCTTTTGGTAATAACGTAGTTAAGTAAAGCGCTATACAAGCTATTTAGCTATTAGCAGCTTCATCGTAGATTTCTCGCTCTACCATCATTCCTGACAAATCCCATGTCTCCGTCAATGGTTCATCTTCTTTTGCCAAATCTTGCTGGGGAGAATAAATAGTTTCTCCTAAAAACAAAGCAACCATTTGTCTAACATCTACTCCTTGCAGCGCACACAAATATCTAAATTGCTCCATTAGCCCGCGCAGGCTATCCATTGCTGCTAGCTCCAACGTTTCTTTGCCGCAGCTACCAGAACTTTTTAGCGCAGGTAACATATAGTAAGCTGTTAAAGCATTGAGGATCGTTTCTGTTTTGGTTCGAGTGGGATGCAAGTCGCGGTTTTGGACGTACCTCAGTAAAGCAGCAAGTGCGGAATTTGAAGAAGATTTGTAGCGCCATTTGAAATCAAACAATTCATCAGCCACCTGTCGCTACCTCCTTTTTTATTCTTTCCTTCAAACAAGCGGCGTGATATTCTGAGAGCGCCCACACATCGGCAAGGCGGCTGCCCAAACCAAAGGAGTCAAATTCAGGGGGTATTTTTACTTCACCGTGCCACACCACAGTAGTTGTTTTTACCGCCTGCATGAGTTCGTCTCGCAAATAATCAGCCGTTCCGCCACCCACGATAATTCCCGATAGTTCCCCAAAGGGCGGTAGCATTTCTTTTAGCCAAGACATTAGCGCGATCGCATACTCAGTCCTCGCTTCTTTGACAGCAGCGATGATTTTCTGTACCTGGACGAGTTGTTGTTCTCGATCGCAGATAGAAACCAAATTCACAAAATGCTGAGGTTGCGGATTGTTTCCAGCAATAGCGATCGCATTCAGCAGCGCGACAGAATTTAAGCCGGACGTGCGCTCAAGTACCAATTCTATCATCCGGGCCATACCCAGGTTGGTTGTCTTGCCCTTATCCAAAACCCCGCGACTCGATAGTAAAACGCTGGCATTGCGATAGCCAATTTGCACGATGCCTACATTCCAGCGTTTCAAAAGTTCCGGTCTTTTTTGACGATACATCATGTAGATGCCAGAACCTTCTGGAAAACATTCGTACCGCACGAGGTTTACGTTCATAGTCCCCGTAGGCGTTGAGAAAGAAGCAAGCGCATCCTTAAGCATTGATTTGAGCAATGCTGCGTCTTCAAATTCCCCCGGTGGCAGAAGCAGCATCAGCGATAAATCAAACTTGTCCGGTAAGTGCAATTTCTGCTGCATCACCCATGCGGCTGCCAAAGTTTTGTAGACGGCGAGTTCGTATTTTCTGGGACGCAGTGAAGGGGATGCTAAGAAAAGCTGTGCCAAGTATCCTACAGCTCGATAATCTTCGCCAACGCCCACCCACGCTAAATTTTCTGGATGAGTATTATTCAAATTTTTCTGCGTTTTTTCCTGCAAAGACGAGGATGGCACTTCAATTACTTGCGGTTCCATATACAACACGCACTTCGTATCTTTGTGATGGGCGGCTCCTTTCGTTCCGCTACCTCCAAAATCCAAAGTTAAGCCAGCTTTTCTACTTGTTCTGCTCATTGTCTGTTAAATTGAACATTTGCAATTGTTGGTGTTTGGACGCTCTGGGCATGAAACCATGAAGAATTAGCTTCTTCAATTACTCCGGTTTCTACATATTGGGCGCACTTAGTATTTTTATGATGCGTGATTGACTTTTGGCTACAACCTCCCCAATCTAAAGTGAAAATTAAATTGTTTTTTTTGCGTGTTCTGCTCATGTTGCTTTTTCCATAATTCGTTAATGCGATCGCTCCACAAGTGCATCAGCCATATCGCCATGCCGTCACGATAGTCTCGCAATCGCTTTAATCCCTAAGTTATCAAGCAATCCCAATCAAAAAATATGTCTTGGGTATTTATTCCAACTATCGCTTTTGGCGTAAAAGCGCCCCTTTGTTGCTAAAAATGCCGCCCCCAGTAACATCGAGCGCTTGAAACGAAAATGCCAGGGTACTTTATATTTTTTTTAGCATTATCGGTTGCGCTGACTTGCCATAATTGTTTTTTCCCCCTCTTTTCCCCAAGGGAATTATGGGGGAATATTAGGGGAAAGTAAGCACAAGTGCCTATTTTCTTCCGTGCGAGTTTTCCCCACTTTTTCCCCTGCGAAATCTTGGTCTTCTGGGGAGCAAGCAGTGGCGGGATGTACATCTCTTCCTTCGTAGAATAATCAGTCGCCGCCACAGCTTGTTGGGGGATACCCCCAAACCCCCGCCTGTTTATTGGTAATAAAGTTTTATGCTAAGTGAATCAGCCTTTCTATTCGTTCCCGAACCAATCTACCCCGGCCTGCATTTCTAGCCGCAGGGGAAAGAAAAGCTGGTATAACTTCCCAAATTCCTTCTCGTTCACTTCTAAACCATGCTGATAAAAACTTCCTTACCTCAGCATCAGCTTGTTGCACTTCCACTTCTAAACGGTCACATCCGTCTAATAGCGCTACGATGTCTTCAATATCTGCACTAAAATAAAAACTTCTCTGCCCTCTCCCGATAAAAGCTTCTATTTTTGATGCCAGCAAATAAGGCACCGAAAATATTTGAATAACTTTTCCGTTTGGAAGTTCGTAAGCAATAGAATTTGCTATCCCCGGTGTATACCAACGATTGGAAAATCCTAACACTGACTCATCACAAGGCATCACATCAACTGTAATATCTTCATATCGCCAGCGACACAATGGCGCACCTGGGTCTGTACTTTCTTCCAGTCCAAGCGATCGCAGTAATTCTGAAAATTGATAATATTCAGTACGAGAGGAAATTTCTACCACACAGTCTACATCATCTGTAGGTCGAATATCGGGGGCGGAAACATCGTCCAAGTAAAGTGATATCGTCGCACCTCCAGTAAACACAACCGTCTGCGGCACATCAGCCAGGACAGCAGCCACCTTTTGGAGCATATAAATCTGTTGATTCATGATGCCACCAACCTTCGTTCTAACTCCTGTTGCGCCAAACGTTGTTCTCTCACTCGCCCCACTCGAATTGCATCAATTAGACTCAGCAATACATAAAGTTGGGGGTCATTTTTTGCTGCTATTGGCACAGAACGGTACAGCGGCTCAATAGCCTGTCCCCTTACTTCTCCAGTTGGGTCAGGCCAAACGTAGGCATCAGAAGGGTCAACTACCAACAAGCTTTTCAACGGTTCTGCCGAATGTGCGGTAGGCAGTCCCCGCGATGTGGGGCCAGGTTGTCCGGGGTAGACGTATTTTAGTCCGTGGATAAGAAACTCCAGCAAGGCGTGCTTGAAAACTTGACGGTTTTCAGCATCGTAGAGACGGCTGATCGAACATCTTTTCAAAGCCGCATGAACTTCTGACGCACTCATCCCTACAGTGGAAGCCAGCGTGCTGTACGTCCATTCGTCCTTTTGCAGGCTGTGAACTTTCAATAAAACGACTATATCTTGCGGTTTGAGCATTTAGTTTTGGTTAAAGCGATCGCTCTAGTTCCATTCTATATTTGCGAATCACGAATAGCAAATAAGTTTGTTGCACGTTCAAAACGTATCGCTAAAGCGATAGAACCGTACATCGCTTTTGTTAGATGCTCATCTTTTCAGCCAAGGGACAAACTATAAGGACGTTTCTGTTGGCACTCTCAATGGCAGCCAAGCTCAACCAAAAAACCAAACAGCGCACCATCCAATTCAAACTAATGCTTACTTCAGAAGAAAAGGAAGCATGGGCAGCTATTGCCTCAAAAGCTGGCTTAGACATTTCCGAATTAGTCAGGCGAAGAATGGCAGGCTATCGGATTCGTACCGTTCCAGAAGCCAACTGGCAGTGTTACTGGCAACTGCTGAAAATTGGCACTAATATCAATCAGATTGCTAAAGCACAAAATACTGCACTAGCAGATGGAACGATTCCACCTCCAATCGACCGTATTCCCTTTGAAGATTTGCTTCGACAAATTGACCGATTGCGCTTGCATTTGATTTTAGGTGCCGATGATGAACCCTCTGAAGATGATTTGATGGAGGAAAGCGATGATTGGGAAAATTGGTAAAGGTAAGGGTTTCGCTGGCTTAACTAAGTACATTTTAGAAAAAGAAGAAGCCGAACTGCTTTGCACTAACTTAGCTGGCGAAACACCACAAGATTTCTACAGGCAATTATCTGCTACCCGCCAATTCAATACGAGAGTGCAATCTCCCGTATCCCATATCAGTATCAGTTTTGCACCCGATGAAAGACCTGCCCAGGAACAGTTAAAGCAAATTGTAGAAGGTACGCTGATCCGAATGGGTTTTGATAAAAACTTGTACTTTGCCGCCACCCATAGCGATCGCAATCATTTTCACTTGCATATTGCCGCATCCCGGATCGATTCTGATGGAGAATGCGTTTCTGATTGGTGGGATAAGCGACGGTTGGAGAAGGCACTCAGAGGTTTAGAGGAAGAATTTGATTTAACACCAGTAAAGAGTTCCTGGGAAGTCAATCGCGCTGCACCCTCTACGGGACAGAAACGGCGGATGATGCGCGAGGAGAAAGAATATTCAGAAGGTAAGCGAGATACACCACCCCAGCTTCCTGTTATCGATAAGATTCAGGATGAGATAGAAAATACGATCGCACATAGTAAAAATTTTACCAACTACGTGAAAGCGCTACAAGAAAGAGGAGTTTCAGTTGCAGCAAAAGTCACGCGAGAAGGTGTGGTAGATGGACTGCGGTACGAAATGGAAGGAGTGAGGTTTACAGCTAGCAAACTCGGTCACGCACAAAAACCTACTATCCTTGGACTGCAAAGACAGGGAATCAGTTTTGAATTAGAAAGAGATGCTGCGATGCTAGCTAAAATTGCATACAGTAACAAAAAAAGGGATAACAGGTCACCTGCAACGATAGAAAAGCTGATTAAATCAAATCCGGTCAATCGTAATTTAGTAATACCTCCAAATCATCATTTAGGCAACGGGCAGAGTTATCCACCTACAACTGACACACCCAATAAATTAATGCCAGCTATGATGGAAACTCTGCCTGGAAACTCCGAGCCAATTTTTACCCACTATTGGCAGGAAATAAATTCACTCCTCAACGCCAGCGAAATTTCTCCAGCGATTCCTGCTAATAGGGAATTGTGGGAAAAGAATATGCTCTTTTCAGCTACCCTTGGGTTGCAAACAGCTAATATTAGTAGCCATCCAGATTGGCAGATTGCAACATTTGGCGAACGATATCATGCACTCCATCACTTACCAACTCAAATGCTGATAATTGCCGAGCCAGGACAAGATACACAAATCCGGTATGCTGCTAAAAAGGGTTGTCAGCGACTGGCTTGTAATTTCAGTGAAGCGGAGAAACAAGTTTTCGTCAATCAACAAGAAAACTCTAGCCAACTCAAACAAAAAACACATCAACAATTAGATCTGTAAACTGCCTCTTGACTATCTTGATACGATTTCTTTCGCTTTCGTGAAAAGTATTAGGCAGCCATCCTTATCGGGAATCACCATCAGTTTTGGGTAAATAATCAGCTAGTAACTCCTCCCCAAACTCAGTCATCAAGTTACCCTTTTTACGCTGGTTCAAATGCTGCCAGTATTGAGCTACTGCTGACAGGGGAATCATGTTAGTTACGCAACGATTTTGCATCTTCACTTTCCGGGGGTTTTCTCCTGTCTCTCTTAAAAAATTCTTCACTTTTACAGGTGGGTTTTTAACTGCCACTTCTGCTTGCCGTAAAGTCATCGCTATTTCTCCGTTTTCCAGGTTATAGGTAACGATTTTCAGGTATTTGTTATACAGCTTCCTTCGCCCGATCGCCCTGAGTATCTCTGGTGGATTGGTGGGTTTTTTGGCTTTCTTTCCAGTGTCGGGTTTGTTTTCTTTCATGCGGTAATCTCCTTGAAATTGGAACATAAAGCATTTGATTGACTCGCCTTCAACTTATATAAATTGAGGCTTAGCAAAAGGCAGTCACATCTGGCTGCACTAATGTTTTTCTAATATGTCAAATTTAATTTTTTACTTTGTTCGTTCTCTAGAAGGATTCCATATTTACCTTTTAATAGACTTACTATGTTTAAGTAACAATACGTAAATATTGTTAAAAAAATTTTAAAGTTTAAGTAAAGTTATAGTATATATACTTAAAAATGCGTTTTCTTCAAAACTAAAATTTACTTTTGTACCTGAAGCATAATCCAAAAAGATAGTAAATTTGTACTTAAGGAGTACTTATTTAGAAAGATTAAAATTCTGGTTATAATTACAAAAATCAGCCAAAAGTCAAGTCATCTGTCCTACGAAAAGGATGACATAGGACGGTTTTATATAAACAGAGAAAATTCTTGATGTCTCGATATTTTGTCTCGTCACTTGTGACGAAGCAAAATAAAGGGTACAACTTGAGAGGTCTTCTGAATTTTTTCCACTATATGAAACACCTCTGGCTATACGAAAACAATGACGCAGGCTATGTCCTGACATTAATAAAAAAATCTAGTTGCTACAAAGCCTAAGAATCAGATTTCTTTTTAGGATGGTTCCCCCTCATCCACTTCCAAAGAAGTGGGAGCAGTTACCCCCTCCCGCGTTCAGATAAGCTCTCTAATGCTGCGGCTACTTGCAAGAGTTGGTCAGTGGATGGCCCAGTTGAGAAGGCATCCACCACTTGCAGCTTGCCTGTAGTCAAGGTTCCGGTTTTATCAAAGGCGATCGCCCTAACCCGCCCAATCCGCTCCAATTGCGCCCCGTTCTTAAACAAAATGCCTACAGGAATTGGTTGATTTTTCCATAATCCGTCACAGACCTTAGATAGTCAAAAAATTGCAGTCACCAAAATACTATTATGCTAGTTAAGTCAGGCAAAAACTTTCGATGAAAAGCAAATCTGCTCGATTCTATACGATTCTTTCCATCGGGGCTGCACTGCTGACGATCGCGCTCAAAGCAGGAGCCTACTTTCTGACTGGCTCGGTTGGTCTACTGTCAGATGCCGCTGAGTCTGTCGTGAACTTGGTGGCAGCAGTGGTCGCAACCTGGGCTGTTACTTATGCCGCTAAGCCGCCCGATGAAGAACATTCCTTCGGACACTACAAAGCTGAATATTTTTCTAGTGGAGTAGAAGGGGCATTGATTTTGGTGGCAGCAGCAAGTATTGCTGCTGCCGCTTGGGAACGGTTGCTACATCCACTGCCCCTAGAGCAATTGAGCATTGGATTAGGGCTATCTCTCGTTGCCACTGCCGTCAATGGTGCTCTAGCCCTGGCAATGCTAAGAGCGGGTAAGCGTTTGCGTTCGATTACGTTGCGGGCAGATGCCCATCATCTCCTCACAGATGTATGGACTTCAGTAGGGGTGATAGTGGGATTAATTTTGGTGCCAATTACACATTGGCTGATTCTCGACCCCATTATTGCGTTCATTGTGGCTGCTAATATTGTCTGGACTGGAGTGAAATTGTTACGTGAGACAGCTTTGGGGCTACTGGATACCGCGATGCCGATTCCAGAACGTGGAGTTATCACGGATATTTTGACCCGTTATGATTCTCAGGGCGTTCAGTTTCATGCTTTGAGAACAAGGGTAGCAGGGTCACGTCGCTTTGTCTCCTTGCATGTGTTAGTCCCCGGAGCCTGGACAGTCAAGCAGGGACACGATCTCTGTGAAGAGATCGAACTGGCAATTGTGCGAGCGCTCCCTGGAACTTATATCTTCACCCACTTAGAGCCTTTGGAAGACCCAACATCTTGGGAAGATCGACAGTTGGATCGATTCATTCAATAACACACTATCTAACAAAAACAACAGTTGTTGACCAAGGTAATGTTTGATGAAGTAAGTGGCGATTGAACAACTCTTGAATTTTTTCAAGTTCTTTTTGAGATAGAGTTTGAGCTAAACGCATTGCTAAAGTGGGACGAAGAGAATTAGAAGTAAACTACCCACACTGACCCTCGATCGGGTACAGTGTGGGCTTTTAGTAGCCCTGAACTATCTACACTGAGTACACAGCATAAACAGTTCGAGCCTCTGGGCGAGTTTACAAGATTCACCCCAATAGCAGCAATATTTTTACTACCATTAAAATCAGCGTCACCACTCCAAGAGCAAGCCTCATTAATACATTTGAAGCGCTTGTCAGAACGCAATCCAATATGTAGGCATTGATGGCAAGTTTGACTTGTCCAAGCTGGAGGAACAGCAATTACTTCTACTCCAAATTGAATGCCTTTATATTCCAAAAAAGAACGCAATTGATAGAAAGACCAAGAGTTAGAACGTCTACGCTCTGTCTTACTTCTTGGCAATTGAAGAGTTCTTTCACGAATACCCGTTAAGTCTTCAATTGCCACTACCGCATGATTTTTTAATGCGGACTGAATAATGGACTTGCTAATGTTGTGGTTTAGCCATTGTTGAAATCTTCTCTCCTTGCCCGACAACCGTTTCAAAATCTGCCTTGCCCTGCGGCGAGTAGACCTTGTGCCTTTCGTAGCTTTTTTCTGGAGAGATGCCCTCACTCTGGAAAATTTGTCTCTAACATCGTTGATTTGCTTCCCATCCCACTTATCACCATTGCTAGTTACAGCAATGTCACGACGACCAAAATCAACACCAATCACATTATTAGATTTGATTGGCGTTGGTGCTGAGTCTTTAATTTGAATGTGGATGTAGTAGTTACCGTCACGATGTTTACATAACTGTGCTGATGTAGGTTTTCTGCCTTTTAATTTACCTCTTTGATAATTACCAGCATCAATTTTGATATGTTCCCTGCCATTTATTAATGAAAACGTTCTGGAAAAATTTGCACACTTAAACCAACAGACAAAAAAGCTTTCTGCAAATCTACCACGTCCCAATTTACCATTGTATCTGAAGAGTCTGCATAAATTGCTTCTTCCGCCATCACCAACCTTTCGTACAAATCAGCATCAATTTGTTTGTCTTCTAGCCAACGATAAATACGTTGTGTATGACGCGGTACGCTTTCCGCTAATACTAGAACACCTGACTTTGGTATTAATTTAGCTAATTTCTGTACGGCAATATTTTTATCTGGTTCTTGCGTTAGTAAGTTGCGTCCGATAATGTAATCAAATCGTACATCAGCAGCAGAAGCTGCTAAAACATTTGGTAATTCTGCTAAAGTCGATGCTACCACGAACGGACGCCTTAATTCTGGTAGCGCAGCTGCTTGTTCTTCTAACGCTGATGCTTCTTGTGAATTACGAACGCAAGCATAAACGCCACCTTCTGGTACTTGACGGACGGCTTCCCAAGTAAGTAAACCGCTACCTGCATTCAAGTCAAGTATTACATGATGTCGCTGGATTTGAGTTAAACTAAAAATCCGATCGCTTATTCTTCCCAATTGTTCTCCCACTTGAGACAAAGTACGCTGCAACCATCGTTCGGTTGCTCTATCAGTTGTTCCATAAGTCAACACTTCTGTTGGCGCTATCCCCACACCTTCTACTGAAGCAGTTAACTGTGCTTCTCGACGACGCGCAACACTTGAAGCAATTCCACCTTCAAATCCTTGTTGAGATGGCTGATAAAATACCTGTCCCTGCAAACTAGCAGGTAAATATTGTTGAGCTACCCAATGCTCGCGATAAGCGTGAGGATATATATAACCAACACCATGACCGAATCCTTTGTTATCGCGATTAGCATCTTTCAAGTGTGGTGGTACTTCTGCTTCTTTCTCTTTTTCCACTACAGATAAAGCATCGAAAAATCCCATCACGCTATTTGATTTGGCGGTATTTGCTAAATATAAGGTAGCTTGTGCTAAATGATAGCGTCCTTCTGGCATTCCTACTCTATCAAATGCTTCTGCACAAGCATTCACTACTACTACCGCATTGGGGTCAGCTAGTCCTACATCTTCGCTCGCTAATATCAACATTCGCCGAAAGATGAAACGTGGGTCTTCTCCTGCATGTGCTTCAGAAAAAGCAAGTTGGGGTTGATTTTGTGCGAAAGAGTCCATTGCTTCATAGTAGCTATTTTCTCTTTGGCTGTTAACTCATTGCAATCATTGCAACAAATTTTCCAATTCACCAAGCAACTTTTCTAGCCTCTTTTGTTTCTTCGGATCGTGCCAAACCTTCGCTTGCTTGATAGCGCGAGTGACGCTCGTCAAGCGCTCCGATAAATTGGGCGATTGCTCCTTCCCTCCTTTGGCAGGGCGCATTTCTCTGACTCGCTGACGAATTTCTTCTACTGATAAGTTAGCTTCAATCGCTTCATTTAAAAGTGCCTCCTGCTGCGAAAGGGATTTGAGTTTGAGAATTTCGTTAACCTTAGTGTATTGCAATTTTCCTTGACGCAACACCTGCTCGATCGATCTGGGGAGTTTGAGTAAGGGCACTCGATGCTTGCGAAAACTTTCTGGAGTCAGCCTGCCAACTAAGTTAAAGACATCCTCAACCACCTGCCAATCTGAATTACGGACAACGTTGTCCGTAATTCCGCGTTTCTGATTAGCAGCAAGGTTTAGCAAGCTAACAACTTCCTCTTGGGAACTCTCCAAATTTCGCATCAGCATTCCCATGATGGCTTGGGTTTCCTCCCAAGCATTCAAGTCTGAGCGCTGGAGGTTACTGATCGCCTTGATATCAAGAGCCGTATTGTCATCCACATCAAAAATACAAACTGGCACCATCTCCAATCCTGCCATGATTGCACTTCGCCAGCGCTTCTCTCCTGCTAGCAGATCGTATTCACCATCGCTATTGGGTTTGGGGCGCACCGTCAGCGGGTCAATTACGCCAATTTCTCGCATTGATGCTGCCATTTTGTTGAGTTCCATCTCATCAAAATAGCGGCGAGGCTGATCGGGATCGGGGTAGATTTTGTTTGGCGGAACTGATACTACACCCGATAAAGTATTGTTAGCTGTTGGCAGTTGTTCTACTTGAGCATCGGGTAGCGGCGAACTTTCCTGCCGTATGGTTTGCATTAAGCCGTGAAAGCGGTTTGGTTTATTTGCCACTGAAAATTTCCTTACCAATTGCTTGATAATCGCTCCATGCTATTTTGGCACGCCGATCGTTTACTTGATGCACCAAAACACCATCATTGCCAGCTTTTTGGAATGCTACAGCTTCTCTGATTTGACCTTTGAACAAGGGAAAACCAGCTTCACTTAGAAATTGTCTGGCTTCCTCGCCTTCTCGTCTGGGTGGGGGTGAAATTCTGGTCAAGAGAATTTTGTATTTATCGGTTCCCAAAGCTTTGAGCAATTCTACAGTCTGAATTAAAGCATCAAGGGATAGGGTATCGGGTGTTGTCGGTAACACCAATAAATCGCAGCCATCGACAATTTCCTTCAAGTCTTCTTCTTCCGCCCGTGCTTCTGTATCAATAACGAAATGGTCACACCCCTTGCTATAACGAGCCGATTGATTGACCCCTGCTACTTTGAAAGGTAATGATTTTCCATTTGCGATGCCACGCTCTGCCCAACGACTAGCAGAACGGTTAGGGTCGCCATCAATAAGCAAAGTTTGTCCTAGTGTTTGCAGGCAAGCGGCGATATGAATGGCAGTAGTAGTTTTGGCTACACCACCTTTAAACGATGCAGTTGTAATAATCATGTTGGTAGTGTTGCAGATATCAATTGGGGCAACTGGATTGGAGCGAATTTTTTGCTAACCGTTGGCATTGATTACTTGATTGGCTTATAGTATCCATTAGCTCGAACTATTTATGCAAGTACTTCCCCAAAAATTTCAAAAGCATACCCAATACAATCAGCAGCCTGATAGAGCCAATTTTGGGGATTTTAGGCTCTGGGTCAGCGACGGCAATTGATTTTGGGGGGAGGCGTTGCTTTTGCGATCGCATTACTCCTCATTTCCCTGAGCCATCACTTTTACTGGTTATTAGCTGCGTTTGTGCTGTTTTACCCAGCCTCTGGCTCTTTTGTCAGTCTTTCCCAGGCGACGCTAATTGGCAAGAGCCAATTAGCTTCTTGACAGGGATTCTGGAACAGGGAGTAGAGTTAGGAATATTTAGAAAAATTGATGTTGGGATGACAGCGCTCCAGATTATTGGGATTTGCACGTTTTATGCGAATTCTTACGAAAATATGAAACATTTAGAGTTAGAGCAAGATTTTTTCAGTCAGGCAGCGATCGAGCGATATAGTGACGCATCAGTTCAACTGGTTTTGAGTGGTGTTCGAGAAAAGTAGTTTGATGAGGTAATTAGATATCATGGCAACTTTAGATCGATTTAGTCATTCTACTCTCACAGCACAAGCAGTCGCTGCTGCGGTTTCTGTTGCTTCGGCTTACGATATTAAAGTAGATGACCCTCATATTCTGGCTGATGCTTATTCGCTGCGAGTTCATCTGCGACCTGCGCCAATTGTTGCTCGTATCAGTACTATTACCCCCATATTGCGAGCGCCGATCGAGTCCTGGTTAGCGCGTGAGATTTCCGTAGTAGAATTTTTGGCATCGCGCGGCGTTCCGGTGATTGCTCCGAGCGATATTTTACCTGCTATTCCTTATCAATTTGACGGTTTGTTCATGAGTTTCTGGCGTTATGTTCAACCAGCTTCTGATGTAGTTCCAGAAGCTGCGCTTGTCGCCGAAATGCTAGCCGAATTGCATACTATTCTACGCGATTACCCAGGCGAACTACCTTTTTTAGCACCGCCTCTCAACGATATTCCAAATGGATTAAAGCGGCTTTATCAAGCCTCAGATCGACTTCCCGAAAGCGATCTGAGGCTGTTGCAAACTACATATGACGATCTATTATGTCAGATAACTTACTCAGATGATTCTTTACAACCCTTACACGGAGATGCCAATGCTTCTAATTTAATTCCCACTGTGGAGGGATTGCTGTGGAATGATTTTGAGGATACTTGCATTGGTGCGATCGCTTGGGATTTGATTAATCTTGATGATGCAGCTAGAGCAGCTTATCCAAATGCCCCTGATTCGGCTACGTTAGAGCCATATTTCAAGCTGCGACAACTACACGCGATCGTTTGGGTTTATGCTTTGCTGCCAGAGTTTTCTGGATGGTTAGAACCTGCTCGAATGATGCTTGATGCTTTGCGCGATCGAGCAAATATTGGATGAGAAACTGAACTACTGGCGTACAAGTCGAAGAGCTGTGCGCTGAGTTGTTCAGTTCGAGGCCAACTTTTCCTTTAACTCACAGATCGCGCCGCACCCCACCCATTAGCTCCACTTATACAACCCATAAAAAACGCTACGACAACAATATCTTTACAAACCTTAACAACCTCCCCCATAATAAAAGCATCATACGAACCTCGAAAAATACATAGCAATCATCCAATCATGACCACCACCATTCAACAGCGCTCCAGCGCCAACGTCTGGGAACGGTTCTGCGAGTGGGTCACATCGACCGAAAACCGCCTCTACATCGGCTGGTTCGGCGTCCTGATGATCCCCACCCTCTTAACCGCCACTACCTGCTTCATCATCGCCTTCGTCGCGGCTCCTCCAGTAGACATCGATGGTATCCGCGAACCCGTAGCAGGCTCCCTGTTGTACGGCAACAACATCATCTCCGGTGCTGTTGTTCCTTCCTCTAACGCCATTGGCTTGCACTTCTACCCCATTTGGGAAGCAGCCAGCTTAGATGAGTGGCTCTACAACGGTGGCCCCTACCAGTTGGTGATTTTCCACTTCCTGATCGGTATCTTCTGCTACATGGGTCGTCAGTGGGAATTATCATACCGCTTGGGTATGCGTCCTTGGATCTGCGTAGCATACAGCGCACCTGTATCTGCTGCCACCGCAGTATTCTTGATCTACCCCTTGGGTCAAGGTAGCTTCTCTGATGGTATGCCTCTGGGTATCTCTGGAACCTTCAACTTCATGATCGTGTTCCAAGCAGAGCATAACATCCTGATGCACCCCTTCCATATGCTGGGTGTAGCTGGTGTGTTCGGCGGTAGCTTGTTCAGTGCGATGCACGGTTCTCTGGTAACTTCTTCTTTGGTTCGCGAAACCAC
>NZ_JACJPW010000088.1 GCF_014696265.1 Aerosakkonema funiforme FACHB-1375
GGAGCAGAAGAATAAATCTTTTCCCTTTTCTCCTTTTCCCTTTTCCCTTTTCCCGACGCCCTAACCCCGACGCCCTAGCCCCTTGCCGAAAAATATGCAAAAACGATTTACCGTAATTGTGTTGGGAATAGTTGTTATTGCTAGTGGTGTAGTTGGTTGCGATTCTGGCGTTAACATCCGCGAAATTGCGGGCGGAATTGTTGGCAGTCAAAATCAGCGCCCTACGCCTGCACCTGCTGTAACTTCTTCCCCTAAACCTGTGCCGAAAACATCACAATCTAGTTCCTTAAGTGCTTTGGAACAATCAATTCACGCGCAAATAAACGAGTATCGCAAATCGCGTAATTTGCCGCCTTTGACTTTGGATACCCGCATCAGCGAACAAGCCAAGCTGCACAGCCAAGCAATGGCTAGCGGTAAAGTTCCTTTCAGTCATGACGGATTTGAAGGGCGAGTTAAAGCTATTTCTAAATCGATTAATTATCGCAGCGCGGCTGAAAATGTAGCATTCAATCAAGGTTTTAGCGACCCGGCTACTCAAGCTGTGCAAGGTTGGTTAAAAAGTCCCGGTCATTATAAAAATATTGTCGGTGACTTCGATTTAACTGGTGTGAGTGTTGTTAAAAACGCTGAAAACGAGTACTATTTTACACAAATTTTTATCCGCAGTGCGAGATATGGATTATTCTGAAGAAGATTTTCAGGTGTGCGATCGCGATATTTCTGACTTGCTTTTATCTAAGTATTTGCAAGCAGAAGCTGTGGCGGTGGATACGGAAACGATGGGATTGCTGCCGATGCGCGATCGCTTGTGTTTGGTGCAGCTTTTTTGTCCGGGTTTCCTGACTGTAATTCGGATTGAAAAAGGGCAAACTGAAGCGCCGAATTTAAAGCAATTAATGATAGCAGCGAACGTTGTCAAGGTGTTTCATTTCGCTCGCTTCGATGTCGCTCAATTGCGTCACAATCTGGGCATCAATGTAGCACCGATATTCTGCACAAAAATAGGCAGCAAGTTAGCCAGAACTTACACGCAAAAGCACGGTCTGAAAGATGTAGTACAAGAATTAGAGCAAGTGGAACTGGATAAATCCGCTCAAAGTTCCGACTGGGGAAATGCGGCGAATTTGTCTGAGCAACAATTGCGTTATGCTGCTAACGATGTGCGTTATTTGTTAAGCGTTAGAGAGAAATTGACTGCGATGCTGAAACGCGAGGATCGTTGGGAACTCGCGCAGCAATGCTTTGAGTGTTTACCGACTGTGGTGGCGCTGGATTTGTTGCAGTTCAAGGATGTTTTTGAACATTGATGGTTGTCAGTTGTCAGTTGTCAGTTGTCAGTTGTCAGTTGTCAGTTGTCAGTTGTCAGTTGTCAGTTGTCAGTTGTCAGTTGTCAGTTGTCAGTTGTCAATAGTCAGAAGTAATTTGTTTGTTGATGGTTTCTCCTGACAATTGACGTCTGACCAATGACAACTGACCGAAAAAAGGGCTGTAAAGTCTCCCATTTCAAGGGGAATCATCAAAAAATTTTGACGAATTTCAAGCTCCGCCTTGAAACGGCGGAGCTAATCCAAAATCCAAAATCCAAAATCCAAAATCGGGTGACTGCTACTTAATTGCAGCATATGGAATTGCTTCTACGGGAAAACCTACGGCTTTCCATGCTGCAAGACCGCCTCTTAGTTCGGAAACGTTTATATATCCAGCTGCACGCAGTTTGGCTGCTGCTTCGGCTGTTTCTTCGTCAATTTCGCCGTAGACGTATAAGTCGCGGGTAAATTCGAGACTGGTGCGGGCGCGGTCTACTAATTCGTTGAGGGGTAAGGAGATTGCACCCATGATATGGCTGATGTTGAAGAGGTTGCGATCGCGCACGTCGATAATTGTCAGTGCTGGCTCTCCCCAGTCTAGTCTAGCTTTTAAGTCATAAACGAGCGATCGCGCCTTTAGAGATGCAGGCGTGGGAATCGGATTTGGAAACCGGCTCATGGCGTTTATAATTCTTTATCACGTTAACTGCACTTTAACAACTTCTTTTACGATTTGCAAACTTTTATTGATAAATTATTTACATTTATAAGTATTTATGCTTAGAGAGTGAGGGGAGAGCGAGATCGCAGCAGGAGCGATCGCAAAATTTAGTATAAAAACATACACAAATTCGCAAACATGGACATTAAAGCCGCCAGTAACGTATAACGTTGATTGACTCAGTTGGCTTTGCAGGATAGTTAATAATGAAGCTTGCATTCAATCTGCCCCGCGCCCGGACTTTATTGTGTATAGGCGCGTTTTTGCTGACTGTCTTATTGGGGCAGTTTTTCACCACAGCACCCAGTTACGCCCAAAACCAGATTCTCACCGACTCGCCGCCAGTAGAAATCGCGCCAGGATGGCAATACCGATGGGGTGACTCTCCCTTTAATAATAGGGGTGTTCCGATTTGGACTTATGACAAACTCTCAAACAGTGGGTGGAATTCGTTTAAAATTCCTGCAAAGCTAGCAAAGCCAACAGGGGAAAAATTTCTGTGGTTGCGCGTCAAATTACCTTCAGGAAACTGGGAATATCCCACTCTTTATCTTAGCGCTATTCCTGATGGCTTTCAATTTTATCTAGACGATCGACTAATTGCTAAATTTGCGGAAATAGACTCATCAGGTAAACTGCAACAAATTAAAGATAAATTATGGCGGATTATTCCCATAGCGCCAGATTCCCAAGGCAAAACTCTGTTTGTAAGGCTTTATGCTGGGGAGAGGAATTCAATTGCGATCGGCAAACCAAAAAATATAGAAATAGGTTCACTTTCAGGTATTTTTACGGAAATATTTAAAACTTATTTCGCCAGTTTTGTGGTGGGATTATTCTTTATAATTATCAGTTCGTATCCAATTTTATCTGCTTTAAAAAGAAAGAAAATTCAAGCCGGATTTTGTTTTGGGCTACTAGCTTTGTCTTTGGGTATATTTACAACGTTAAACAATGAAATATTTCTGCTCTTCTTTAATTCATCAAACTTTTATTACCGATACGTAAACATCGGCAGCTTGCTGTTAATACCTGTAGCTGTATGTGCTTTTTACGAACAAGTTTTTGGGCCGGGGTACAAGTTTTTCATTCGGCGTTTGTGGCAAATACATCTAATTTATGGGATGGCAGCATTGTTTTTAGCAGGAAGTCAGACAATTGCTTGGAATTATGCCATATCCATCGGATTTATTTTGATGATAGTATCTATATCAATTACATTTGTTACTACCCTTATAAATGCTTTAAAAGGTAACTTTGAAGCGAGATTATTTACAACAGGATACGCTATTTTTTGCGTGACTTGCCTGCGCGATATCTTCAATGGATTGGGCATTATTTATGCAGGGCAACCAATTTATCAATGGGGAATGGTAATTTTTATTATTTTCCTCGCCTTTATTTTAGAACGTCGATTTATAGAAGCAGGAAAACGCTTGCAAGACTATGCCAAAGAATTGGAAACTAATAACGCAACCTTGCAGAGAATAGACAAACTCAAAGATGAGTTTTTAGCTAACACATCCCACGAACTTCGCACCCCTCTCAACGGTATTATCGGTATTGCGGAATCGATGATAGATGGTGCGACTGGCAAACTGACATCGCGACAAGTAAACAATCTTTCCATGATTGTATATAGCGGCAAGCGTCTTGCCAACTTGGTAAACGATATCCTAGATTTTTCTAAACTAAAATACAACAATATTGCACTGCAAATTAAACCTGTCGATATGCGGGCGATTACAGATGTAGTTTTAGCGCTTTCCGAACCTCTGATCGGGAAAAAATCTTTGCGTTTAGTCAACCAAATACCGACAGATGTACCGACAGTAGACGCCGATGAAAATCGGGTGCAACAAATTTTGCAAAACCTGGTTGGCAACGCGATTAAATTTAGCGAAAATGGTGTGGTAGAAGTATCGGCAAAAGTGGTTAACGAACATTTAGAAATTGCAGTTTCCGATACTGGTATTGGTATCCCAGATGATAAATTAGAGCGCATTTTTGAATCCTTTGAACAAGCTGATGGTTCGACGGCGAGGCAATACGGAGGTACAGGTTTGGGATTGGCAGTTACCAAACAGCTAGTGCAGTTACATGGAGGCGAAATTCGAGTTGAGTCAGTTGTTGGCAAAGGTTCAAAATTTAGCTTTACCTTGCCGTTATCCCAGAGTCAAGTAGAGAGAAACGAATCTATTTTGCCAGCAGTCAATCTAGGCGAAATACCTGTTACCATTGATGAAGCGATCGTCACTGCGGAAATATCCGCGCCAAACAACGGAGATTACAAAATCCTGATTGTGGATGACGAACCGGTGAACCTTCAGGTTTTGGTCAACCATCTATCGCTGCAAAACTATTATTTAGTCCAAGCTTCTAATGGTTTGGAAGCTTTGGCAGCCATTGAAAATGGGTTTTTTCCAGATTTGATATTGCTCGATGTGATGATGCCGAAAATGACCGGGTATGAGGTATGCAAACAAATTCGCCAGAAGTATCCTCCCAATCAACTGCCAGTGGTGTTTTTAACTGCTAAAGAACAAGCTTCGGATCTGTTGGAATGCTTTGGTTCTGGTGCGAATGATTATCTGACCAAACCGATATCTAAAAATGAATTGCTGGCGCGAATCAAAATTCATATCCAGTTAGCGAAAGTAAATATTGCCTACGGTCGCTTTGTCCCCCACGAGTTTCTGCGCTTTTTGAAAAAGGAAAGCATTATAGATGTAAATTTGGGCGACCAAGTGCAGAAAGAAATGACGATTTTATTTTCCGATATCCGTTCCTTTACAACTCTGTCGGAGAATATGTCTCCCAAGGAAAACTTTGATTTTATTAACTCTTACTTGAAAAGGGTGGGGCCGGTGATTCGCAATCATAATGGTTTTATCGATAAATATATTGGCGATGCGATTATGGCGCTTTTTCCGGAAACTGCTGAAGATGCTGTGCAAGCCGCTATTAATATGCAAAGGCAGGTAACGATTTATAATTCTCACCGCCAAAAGAGTGGCTATCCGACTATTGCGATCGGTGTGGGATTGCATACGGGAAATTTAATGCTGGGTACGATCGGAGAGGAACAGCGGATGGAAAGTACGGTGATTTCCGATGCTGTCAATCTTGCCTCTCGTATGGAAGGTTTAACAAAGGTTTATGGTGCGGGTATCGCGATTAGCGAGCAAACTTTGTCTCGCCTGGATGAACCGACAAAGTATAACTGTCGCTTTCTCGGTCGAGTCAGGGTTAAAGGTAAAAAGGCTCCGGTGGCGGTGTTTGAAGTTTACGATGCCGATCCGGAACATTCGATCGAGCTAAAGACGGAAACTCGCGGTAAATTTGAAGAGGGGGTTTATCTTTATCATCAGCAAAAATATAGCGAAGCGTGTCAAATCTTCCATTACCTTTTGCAGAAAAATCATCAAGATAAAGCGGTGATGTACTATGTGGAACGCTGCGAGGAGTTGCAAAGTTACGGGATATCTCAGGATGGGGATGGCATTGAAACTTTAAATGAGAAATAACAGGGGTTAGGGGTTAGGGATTAGCGGTTAGGGGTTAGGGATTAGGGGTTAGGGGTTAGGGGTTAGGGATTAGCGGTTAGGGGTTAGGGATTAGCGGTTAGGGATTAGCGGTTAGGGATTAGAACACTGATTTAGTATAGCAACCGATGAAAGTCGGTTAGGACGTTTTTAATTCCTGAAACCTTTAAGCATTTCACTTTTGACTTTTGACTTTTGACTTTTGTTATATATTTTCTTTGTTGTTAAAAGCGAGATCCCCGACTTCTTGAAGAAGTCGGGGATCTTTAACTTTGTACACTACTTGGTTTTGGTTGCTTGATGATTTTTGAGCCGATCGACTACGTTATAGTCATCAGAACCGGGAGGAGTTCTCGATTCGGAAATGCCTTCGGTGGGGCCACCTACTGCTTTCCATGCGGCCAAACCGCCTTTGAGTTCGGCAACTTTTTGGAAGCCAGCGGAACGAAGCTCAGAAGCAGCTTGGGAGGTTTGTTCGTCGCTGTCGGCGTAAACGTAGATATCGCGGTTGAAGTCAATGGTGGGTGTGGCGCGTTCGACCAATTCATCCATAGGCATTGGCATCGCACCCATGATATGACCGTCGTTGTAGGTTTCGCGATCGCGCACATCCAAAATTGTAAATGCAGGTTCGCCCCATTCCAAACGAGATTTCAGGTCATGTGCGGAAGATTGGGGTTTGAATCCGGGAGGAGTGGGAGTAACGTTTGGCAGCTTACTTTTAGCGGTTTCGATCGCGTCTGAAACCTTGTCACCGGAGTGTTTGATGTCCTCTGATAATTTTTGTTTAACGGTTTGACCGGCTTCTGAAATTTTGTCGCCAGCGTTTTGAATGCCTTGGGAAATGTTATTTTGAGCTTCTTTAGCTTTGTCTGCCATGTTTTCCATGTGCTTATCCTGATTGCGTCACCTGAAATGTAACAAGGGACTCAAAATCAGCTAATCTTTCTGTAGGGAGATCGCTGCAATTTTCCTTCTTTAGGTGTAGTTGAGCTATTTCTAAGGATAGGCTTGAGTTAGCTAGCTGAGACTGAAAGCGATTTGTTGGGGTGTGCGATCGGCTGGTGAGTCTCCCACAATACCTAGATTTCTGGCGCAGACCTTGGCGAGCGCCGGAATTTGGCGAGAAAATGGTAAGACCTGAGAAACCGGGTTTCTTCACGAAAGTATAAGCTGTCCAGTTTAGCGATTTGCAAGAAACCCGGTTTCTATGCCAGGTGCAAGATCTGAGTTAACCTGCAACTCAGGGAAGTCAATCCTGAAAAAGTATGATTTTATGCTCAAAAATAAAGAGCCGTCGCCAATCCGCTATATTCTCGTTACCCTGGCTTTACTGGTGGGAGGTTATATTTGGTTTTTTCTGCTCGGAGAGGTTGATTCTTCCCTAACAACTAATGCGCCGACAAAGCCTTCGCCGACGGTGGTAAATAGTCCAAACATTGCCGCACCGCCGATTACAGTTCTGGCTGGTACAAAAATTAATATTGATGGTTCTACCAGTATGGTAACTATCAATCAAAATCTTAAAAAAGCTTTTGAGGGGCAATTTAGCGGCACAAGTGTGAGCATCCAAGCCAATGGTTCCGATCGCGGCATTCAAAACTTGCTTGATGGCAAAGCAGATATTGCGGCGATTTCGCGTCCGCTGACCGCACAAGAACAGGCGCAAGGTTTGCAAGCGGTGGCGATCGCATCTGATGCCATTGCCTTGGTTGTTGGCATCAATAATTCCTTCACAGGAGGACTGACTTCACAACAAGTTGAAGCTATTTTTAAAGGTACGATTACCAATTGGTCGGCAGTTGGCGGTGCGGCACAAAATTTGCGGGTAATTAATCGTCCGAAAATTAGCGGCACTCATCAAGTTTTTAAAGAATTGGTATTGAAAAATGCTAATTTCGGTACGAGAGCGAACTTTACTACTTTATCAACTGATGCGACAACGCCACTGTTAAGAGCGTTGGGTAATGATGGCATTGGCTATGCTACTTACGCACAAGTGGTAAATCAGAAAACCGTGCGTACTATTGCGGTTAACGGGGTGCTACCGGATCGTCCTAATTATCCCTATAAACGGACGCTGTTTTATGCGTATAAAAATTCCGCTTCACCGGGAGTAAAAGCGCTTTTGAATTACGCAACTTCACCGCAAGGGAAGCAAGCAATTAGTTCGGAAAATTAAAGAGAGTTTTTATCTATGGAAAAGCGATTAAATCAAGAAGAATTGGCAAAAATAGTGGCGGAAGTGGAAAGACTTTCTCAACGTCAGTCAGAGGAACTTTCTTCAGAACAAGTGCAGGAGATTTTAAGAGAATTGAATCTGCCGCCAGAGTTGTTAGATGAAGCGATGATTCAGTTACGGCGGCGGGAAGCTTTGTCAGCTCAGCAGCGACGAAATCGCTGGATATATGGTGGAGTAGCGGCGGCGGCGATTGTGGCGATCGCATCTACGGGATTTTTTATACAGCAAAATCAACAAGCGATCGCTCGCGTTTCTGCACAACAAGACCGCATTACTTTAGCACAAGATAACGGCGGGAATTTAGCAACCATTAACCGCCAAATTAATCCGGAAGTTTTCTATCGCGTGACTTTGAAAGATGCGCCGATCGGCCAAAAATTATCTCTTGCTTGCGATTGGATTTCTCCCAGCGGTCAAGTGGTGAAACAAAACCGCTATCAAACTCGCGAAATTGATAAATCTGTTTGGAATACTTATTGCCGCAATCAACTGGGAACGGCTGCACCAACGGGAACTTGGAAGGTGCAAATGTTCCTGTCAGGTCGTCCTATTAGCGATGCTTCTTTTGAAGTAAAATAATCGGTATGAAAGGCATCGTACAAAGTTATCAATTTTTAGGATTCTGGGGTTACGGTAAGCAATCGGAATTGGAGGATTTACTAACCAGGATTTTCGCTCGAATTTCCAGCCAGATATCTCTGCAAAATTTGAGAATTTATAACACGGAACAAACCGAATACGATTTAATTTCCGATGTTTTCGATTTGTCAAATAGCGCCAAACCAGAATTATATTCTAAGGCGCGTAACGATGAAATAGGTAATTCGTTTAGTGGCTGTGGAATTTCAGCATCTGGCTTATTTACCTACAAACAATATGACAGTTCGATGTTACCTGATGCTTGGGTAAAGATAGAAGAAAATCACCTAATTTTAGGACGAGAACCTTTCGGACGAGTGCCGTTATTTTGGACTAAAATCGGAGAAATTATCTGGTTTGCGTCGCGATTGGAATTACTGTTACCTTTACTGGAAACTCCACAGGTAAGCATTCCGGGATTGTACGGCTATAGCTGTTTTTCTTACGTTCCCACACCCCTAACACCTGTGAATGAAGTGTTAGCAGTTCCGGCTGGTACGGAGATAATTTGGTCGAGCAAAAGTGAATCAAAAATTATTTGGCAAACTGGCACAAGAAAATTACACGAGTGGAAAGAAGGGATACAACAGATTAAGGATGAAGAAAAAGCGATCGCACAACTGCAAACCCTCCTAAAAGATGCCATTGACCGCCAAATTACTGACTTAAACGATGAGCCGGTTGGCGTATTTCTTTCGGGAGGTTTAGATTCTTCAGTCGTCGCCGCGTTACTCGTTCAAGCCGGAGTAAAAGTTCGCGCCTATACCCTAAATTTCGGTGCGGCGGGAATTCCCGAATATCCTTACGCCGAACAAGTTGCTGAATATTTGCAAATTCCTTTAGTAAAAGTAGATGCCAAACCGCGACAAATTCAAAAAGCACTAATTCCCGCCATACAAGCATTAGATTTACCGTTTGGAGATGGGGTAACTGTACCTTTATTTCTGTTATCCCAAGCCGCAAGTCAAGAAACTCAGATTATTTTCAACGGCGAAGGAGGCGATCAACTATTTGCGGGATGGACGAATAAACCATTAATCGCCGCTGGGATTTACGAAACCGAACATCCCGATGGGGAACAAACATTCGTACAGCAATATCTGCGGACATTTCATCGCCTTTGGGGATATGAGGAGCAAATTTATCAGCCAGAATTGTACGCGCAAATTCAACATTTGCAGCCGGGAGATTGGTTGAGGGAAGCTCTCAATCCAGCTTTTTCCACTTCTTTATTACAGCGCCTGCGCCGCGCCACATTAATGTTGAAAGGAGCGCAAAATATTCATCCCCGCGCCACAAATTTAGGTTTTGCGAATGGATTGAAAGTGCGATCGCCTTTTTGCGACATACCTTTAGCAGAATGGACATTTCGACTTTCGGGAGAACTTTGCCTCAAGGGTGCTTGCGAGAAATACATCCTCAAAAAAGCGGTGGAAAATTGGTTACCCCCAGACATTGTTTGGCGACAAAAACGCGGTATGGGAGTTCCCTTAACTTCCTGGTGCTTAAATGAATTATGGCCGCAAATTGGCACTTGGCTCAACCCCGGTAGACTTCGCCAAGAAAACCGCTTTTATCCATATTTGGCAGAAAAAATTGTCGAAGGTAAGCTGGGAGGTGCAATTACCGGACGCCGAATTGGGGAAATTCTCTGGTTGTTGATTATTTGGCAATTATGGCGATCGCAAGTTTTAGGCGAAGCAGCAAACGATAAATCTTGGGATCATCCGTTTTGGTTGCCAAATTGGTTATGGAGGTATAGCAAGCGATGGAAAAATTAGAAGTAAGCAGCAGAGAAGCAGAGGAGAATTTAACTTTATGCGCTCGTTCCTCTTTGGCAACGCTTCCTTTTTCTGTTGAATTAGCACAAGAATTATTGACGACTTACGGTTCGCCACTTTATGTTTATCAAGGCGATTATTTGCGCCAAACTATTCAGCACATCAGCCAAGCAATTCCCTATCCTCGCACTCAGTTTCGCTTTGCTAGCGTGACTAATGGCAATATCGCATTGCTGCAAATTTTTCGGGAATTGGGGTGGGGATTGCACGCCAATACTCCCGGCGATATTTATTTGGGACTTCAAGCGGGATTTGCTGCCGATCGCATTGTTTATAGTGGCAGTAATTTGAATCGCGAGGAGATGGAACAAGTTCTGCACTGGGGAATCAGAACGCTGAATTTAGATAGTCTCGCACAGTTGCAATTGTGCTGCGACATCTATATATATATGCAAAAATTGCTATCATCTTCCACGCTGCGATTGGGATTGCGTTTAAACGAACCCGAATTAACTGGAGAAAGTCGCATCGGAGTTCGTCCCAGCGAATTACAAGCTGCTGTTGCGATCGCCAGAAATGCGGGATTGAAACTTGGCGGGTTGCATTTTTATCGCGGAACGGGAACGAATGCGACTAAAGCATTTACGCAAGTAATCGATGATGTGATTTCTATTGCACAGCAATTACCCGATTGGGAATATTTAGATTTTGGCGGCGGTTTCGGTTATCCTTATCGTCATGGTGGCGCAGCTTTTGATTGGGAATTGTTTGGTGCGGAATTAACGGAACGCCTGAGTAATTTGGAACGGAAAATCGATTTAGTCATCGAACCGGGACGAGCTGCGATCGCCGGATGTGCGACCCTACTTGCTGAAGTCGTTTCTGTGAAATGGCAAGGGAAAAAACAAATCGTTGGTGTTGATACAACTGTCGCCAATCTTTCCGTTCCTTCGGTACATGGGGGATATCGAGAAATTGTGAGTTGGAAGGATAACTTAGAGGGAGAAAGACAAAAATTTGTTACCGATGTTTGCGGTAATACGACTTATTCGCGAGATTATTTGGGTAAAAATTGCCTGTTACCTGCTTTGGGAATGGGAGATATCTTGGCAATTTTAGATGTGGGTGCTTATGGTTTTGCCATGTCTTCCCATTTTTTACATCGTCCCAAACCCGCAGAAGTGCTGCTCGAAAATGGCAAGCATCGCCTAATTCGCAAGCGAGAAGATTACAGCGTTTTGCTGGCAAATCAAGTTTTTGATGTGAGGGAATAGGTAATATGAAATGTATTGCTTGCGGAACTAATAATAGTTTGCGCGATCGCACGCAGAATCGGGGACTGTGTAAGCAGTGTCAGCATCCCTTTGCCTTTGAACCGGCGAATATGAGTGGGGTTAAAATAACCGATCGTTTTTTTGCGGATGCGATCGCCGATATTTCCGCCAGCGGCAGTTTATTTTTTACCTTCAGGCAATTGCTTTACATTTTAGATAGGCGAGTCAAAAAAGTAAAAATTTCTGACCTCGAAGACGATAACTTCTTTTTCCCTTTGATTACTTCGCTAATTACTTTTGCGATTTGTTTTGGTTGGGGATTTTTAAAAGAGATAGATTATCCTTTCTTCCTAGCTGCTATTTTTGGTATGGTGGCTTATGGAATTTCTGGTGCAGTCGCGCAACTGGTGAATCCCGGTGCAGGCGGAACGGTAACGCCAGAACAACTTCAAGAGTGGATTGATGCTTGGCAAAAAGTCAATCAACCAATCGAAAAATTACTGCCAAAACCGCAAGCAGAAAACAACACAAGCACGATAAATAGGGAAATTAGCAGCTATAGTTTTGACCGAGTTGTGATTTGCGAAAAAGATGCGATCGCGCAACTTCTCATCGCCAATAACTTCCACTTTGAAAATAACTGTGCGGTTTTAAGTGCAAATGGGTATCCGCAAGGCATTTTTAACACCGTTTTGCAAATGCTACGCCGTAACTCAGAACTAAAAGTTTATATCCTCCACGATGCGAGTCCTCAAGGGATTAATTTAGTTCGCACTATTCGCACCAGTTCCGATTGGTTTGGCAATCAAACAGTCCCAATTGTTGATGTGGGATTATTACCTCGTCAGTTTTTGTCGCGTTTCAAGGTAGATGTGCGAATTTCACAAGCTAATGCTGTCTTTGCGAAACAGCTACCTCCGATAGTTTTGCAAACTTTAACAGACAAAGAAGTGCGCTGGTTACAAGCAGGGAAATTTGTCGAATTGGAGTCTTTCACTCCCTCCAAAATTGTGAATATTTTGCATAAAGGAATTGCCATGAGTCAAAATGCTGCAAATAGCGATAATCTATTGTTAAATGACGCCGATACAGACTATGTATATAGCGTCGAGAATTTTGGTTAAACAATTATGAGGATAACAAATTATGAAATGCAGTCAATGCGGAACCGATAATACCCTCAAAGATCGCACCGACAATTCCGGACGGTGTAAAAATTGCAATCATCCCTTTGCTTTTGAACCGACTAGCATGGGACTTATTAGAATTACCGACTCCTTTTTTGCGAAGGCGATCGCAGATATTTCCGCTAACAACACCCTGTTTTTTACACCCAAACAGCTGCTCTACTTTTTAGACCGCCGAGTCAAAGGTAAGAATTTATCATCCACTTTTGGGTGTGTATTTATGTACATATTTTCAATATTTGTGGGAATATTTTTTGGTATTATGCTCATCGGTATTTCTAATAATTTATCATTTGGTTGGCTGCCGATCGTAATTTTAAACATTCTCGTCATACTTGGAGGTATTAACAGCAGCCAAGTAGCCACCTACAATTACAAAACTCGCCAAAAAAGCGCTAAAGCATTGCGGATTATTGGCGGAATTAATCTAATATTCGGCATTTTCTTTAGTCTGGCATTTAACTTTTTTCCTTTGTATGCGATCGCAGTCATCATAGGAATGTTACAAATTTACTTCGGTAATCGCCAAATGACTCGCATTGGCACTTACCAAGTTTTCTCATTGCAAAAAAGTCAGTTACAAAGTTGGTTAGATCGCTGGCAACAAATTAACGGCAACATCATCAAAATGCTGGCATCTCCCCGCGAGGAAAATACCGTTGTCGCAATTAATCCTGATGTAACTGCTTACAGTTTCGATCGCTTAGTTGTCTGCGATAGTGCTGTGATTGCACAACTGTTAATAGCCAACAACTTTCACTTTGAAAATAACTGCGCCATTCTCAGCATCACTGGATATCCGCAAAACATTTTTGCAACCACCATGCAAATGTTACAGCGAAATCCCGACTTGAAAGTTTTTGCTTTCCACGATTGCAGTCCGCGAGGACTTGGCTTAGTGCATCGCCTCCACACCAGTCCGAATTGGTTTCAAGCTAGCGATATTGCGATCGTTGATGTTGGCTTAATCCCGCGCCAGATTATTGCCTCGACGCGGGAAATGTTTATTCTAAATTCACCAGAATCAGCGCAAGATGCCAAACAATTACCCGCCGAAATTCGTCAACAGCTATCAAAAGAAGAGTTGGAATGGTTAGACGCAGGTAACTTTGTTGAATTGGAATCTTTTACGCCGCAAAGATTGATTCAAGTATTAAATGGAGGCATTTCTGGCAGTCGCAATTTAGGTAGCGATGATAGTGCTTTGATTCTCGTCGGCGATGCGGATAATTCTATTTATATTTCCGAAAGTTTTGGTTGATTTTTATAATAGACCTCTCCAAAAATTCTTGTGGGATAGGCATCTTGCCTGTCTCTTTTCTTCTTTTCTGGAAATGTCTAGCTCAATATAACCTACTGTTTTGATTAATTTTTCGGTCATCGATCGCTATTTCTTTCATTCACTTGCAACCAAATTTCTAAACTTACCAATAACCACAACTTCACACCGTAGCGACTCCACGTATCACCTTTATAATTCAACCAATTTTCGATAACAGATTGGTTGAGATAAGGTGCGATCGCAGCTTTTTTACTCAGCAACAAATCCCGCGCTTCTCGTTGCCAATACTTGCGAAATCCCAACTGCACCGGCACCATCATCCCACTTTTAGGACGATAGAGAATTCGATCCGGAAGCAAATCAACAACCGCTTGTTTTAATACCGCTTTTTCCTCCACACCCGAAAGCTTATATTCCGGCGGAATTTGCATACTCAAATCGACTACGCGCCGATCGAATAGCGGCGATCGACCTTGCAATCCCGCCGCTTGCGTTAAATTATTCACCTTAGTTAAAATCTGGTCAGCACCCTTAAACTTAATATTCAACGCCATCAACCGATTCAGGTAACTAGCAGTAGAATTCAAATCCTCAGAAAATACCCAAGCTGCTGTTTCTACCGCTTGCCAAACTTCCGGTTTGAACAGTTGCGGTAAATCCATTGCACATTTTTGAAACGCCATCAGATACGCCTGAAGCGAATCTCGATTAGTCACAGAACCGTACAAACTATTAATCAACATCGGCTGATTTTTTGGCCCCCCAAAACAAGGGTCGCCGCCTTCCCCGTTCAAAGTTACTTTCACAAACTCTCGCGCCAATCGTCCGATTAACAAATTGGGAACAGTCAGCGGATCGCCGATGGGGTCATCTAAATACGCCATCGTTTCTGGCAACTTTTCCCACATATCGCGGAAAGTAATTTCCAAAATATGATGTTGCGTTTGGCAATGTGACGCCACTAACCCGGAAAATTCCAACTCGTTCGGACATTCCGCACCAAAATGAATCGAAAATGTGTGAACGGGATGGGTGTGAAATTGACGCGCCAAAGCAGTAACAGCACTCGAATCCAATCCGCCGGATAAGAAAACTCCCACAGGTTCGTTTGGCGGTAAATATGCTTGCACAACTTGGTTTAAAAGTGTGCGAAGTCGGTTACCATGCCATGCTAAATTTTGTTCGCTGGCAGTAATTTGTTCGGTTAATTGCCAATAATAATGGATTTTTTCATTTGGTAATTCTACAACCGTTCCCGGACGCAGTTCTCGTACTTGTTGCCAAAGCGTTCTTTCTCCCGGTACAAAAGCACAACACAGATAATCTCGCAACGCAACTAAATCTAAATCGTGCGATCGATAACTTGCTAAACTTCGCAATTGAGGAGCGATCCAACGAGTCGAACCTGTGGTAGTATAATAGAGAGTGCGTGCGCCAGTAGTATCGCGTCCGAACCACAATTTTTTTTGTTTTCGATCCCAAATTACCAACCCAAACATCCCCACCAACAAGGTGAGACATTCCACACCCCACCGTTGCCAAAGTTTTTCTACCAGTTCGCGATCGTTTCCCTGCCAATTTGTCGGATCGATACCCAATCGCTGCAATAATTCTAATCGATTACTCAACCAAATATCGCCAATTACCACAAATCGAGAAGTCGGAGACAGCGGCGAATTTTTGGGTAAGATAATGGCAATGCGATCGTCTCGCCACGCCACATCCTCCGTAATAGAATCC
Organism: Aerosakkonema funiforme FACHB-1375; assembly: GCF_014696265.1. GTDB lineage: Bacteria > Cyanobacteriota > Cyanobacteriia > Cyanobacteriales > Aerosakkonemataceae > Aerosakkonema > Aerosakkonema funiforme_A. The sequence continues at coordinate 15,722 of NZ_JACJPW010000088.1, forward strand.
ACCTTACCCCAAGCCACCCGCCAAGTTGGCGGAACTTCCACAACAGGGATATTTGCAGAAGGTCGATCGAACAGCGATTTAGCACCCATCCACAAATCCGTAAATTTCATAAAATTTCGCTCGCTATACTAGCCACATTTGAGATGAACATTGCCAAAACAGCAGACGCAAATTTACCTTTAACCATTACGGAAGCAGGGAAACTCATCAGAAAAAATTTGCTGACTTCCCAATCTTTAGTCAAGCATTATCTCGATCGGATCGCAACCTTAAATCCCACTCTCAACGCTTTTATTACTGTAACCGAAAACCAAGCTTTACAAACTGCCGCTATCCTCGATGCCGAATTAAAAGCAGGTAAAGACCGAGGCAAACTGCACGGTATCCCTATCGTCATTAAAGATAATATGGATACATCTGGAATCGCAACCACTGTAGGATCGAAAATATTTCGCGATCGCATCCCCAACACCAACGCTACTATTATAGATAAATTGCGCTCGGCTGGAGCCATTTTATTAGGAAAAACCAATTTAAGCGAATTAGCTGCCGATGTTTCCGGACGCAACATCTTTTTTGGCGATACCCATAATGCTTGGAAACAAAATCATTCTCCCGGCGGTTCTTCTAGCGGGACAGCAAGTGCGATCGCCGCACATCTTTGCTTAGGTGGAATTGGTTCCGATACAGGCGGTTCGATTCGCATTCCTGCTAGTTGGTCGGGAATTGTCGGACTGCGACCCACCTACGGAGCGATTAGTTTAAATGGCATTTTCCCTCGCGTTCCCAGCTTTGATACTGTTGGGCCAATGGCCAATTGTGTCGCAGATGCGATAATTTTATGGAATGCGATCGCTGACTCAGATAAAATTTCTGTCTCTGCAACTCAACTGAAAGGTTTGCGCTTAGCAACAATCAAAAACTATTCCTTTCGAGGTGTCGATCGAGAAGTTGCCGAGGCAATTTATCGCTCAATAACTCTCCTCAAACAACTCCAAATTGAAATTGTCAATATCGAAGTTCCCTTCTTAGAAAAAGAATTTGATGTCGAGATTTACAACACTATTTGCAATTATGAATTTTATCAAATATTGCAAAATTATATCGGCAATCCCGATAACTTTGGTGAAAAAGTACGTAAAGACCTTGAGAAAGGCATGAAAATCGCCCAATCCGCTTACGCAAAAGCCCAAGAAATTAGACGATCGCAAACAGCCAAATTCCTGGAAATCTTCACCCAAATTGATGCTTTGCTCGTTCCTACAACCCCAACAGTCGCCCCACTCCTCACCGCAGATAGCAAAATTTTCCAATTCAGCCGCCGCTTCATATTACCCTTCAGCTTTACAGGCGTTCCGGCCATTTCCGTACCTTGCGGTTTCAGTCAAAACGGTTTACCGATCGGTTTGCAAATTATTGGCCCTCCCTCCGCAGAAGCTGTACTTCTGAAAGTAGCAGCAGCTTTGGAGAAATTTTTATCATAGTTATGCGTTCTTGTCAAATTTTTTTATGGCATTTAGGCAGGAAAGCCCAAAAATCCAGTTCCTGCGTCGGTTTTCAGCTCTTAAGACCGGGATTTGGCATAGAAGCCGACTTTATTTGCTCAGTCCTATGCGTCACTCCTCTGCAAGCAATTTGAGGTGACAGGAAAAAAAATTACCCGAAAGGGTGACAAGTGTCAACCTCCATGAGTTAGAATGTAGGCATATGACCAAGACCTATACCGAATGTCCCCGATCCTTATCTTCGGGGAATTTATATTTTAGGGGCTACATCAGCGCGATCGACTCTTACCGGACGAGCCTGCGACAGTGGAACCCCACCCCCATCCCCTCCCCCTCAACGGGGAGGGGAAAAATTTTTAGCTCCCAGGTTTTGAGGTATTAGCAAACTCAGCCCTAACTCAACTTAGCGATCGGAGCGATCGGAGTTAGAATTTTCTTGACTTCCGCCATTAGTTTCCGATTGTGCAGGCGCACTTTTATTTTCAGTTTGTTGCTGTTGAGCGGGAGGAACGGTGATATTAATGTTCGGTGCTGAATTAGACGACTTTTGAGAAGATTCTTCACGAGAGGGAGCGGCTGAAGGTTGTTGGGGAACGGGTACAACATCCCTAGTTTTGTCGATCGTTCTTTCAATAATAGTAGTTTCTTTGTTGCGACTGGGAGTTTGAGGTTGACTGTTGTTAGGAACGGGAACAGGTACAATTTGCGTAGAGGGAGCCGTTTGTCTACTTGGCTCTTGTCGCTGATTGAGGTAGTAGAAAGCACCCCCGGCTAGTCCAGCAAGTAAAGCCAAAGCCAGACCCATCGTTAAACCAGTAGCTGCACTATTATTTTCACGAGCTACATACCTATCTTCTGCCATAATGCGCTCGGAATCTCTACCAGTTCGATAACCTTCTCTATAAGCAGCTTCATCAGAAATGTTGTTGCTGCTATTAACTGAACTATTGGAATCGCGTCTGATTTGATTAGACATAGGTATTGCTAGACCTCATTTAGAATTGAGACAATCTTTTCTTATCAGGTCTAAACTAACCGTTCCGTTCGGTCAAACCAATCTGTCTTGAGAAGGTATTTGCAGACACATTTAAATTAAACCAATGGATTAAGCCATCTTTCTTTAGATTTATACCAACAGAATTATAACGAATGGCAGATCGGCGAGATCGTGTCCGGTAGCATCCGTTGCCTAAAAAATCCCTTTCTTATCTGCGTTTATCTGCGTTTATCTGCTGACATCTGCGGTAGAAACTTAACCCCTAATACCCACAGATAATCTTTCGGATTGCGAATATACTACCAATGCCACCAGAAATAATATTATTTATTTTTTTACCGCAGATTAACGCAGATTAACGGTGTACCGCAAGCCATTGCAATCTGCGGTTACGCGCTACGCTAACTCTACCTCTTACTTAAATAACCTTCTCGCACCAAAGGCAACACATTTCGTCCCACATTTTCGCACTCTTCCAAATGCGGGTAACCAGATAGAATAAAAACTGTAATTCCCAAATCGATATATTGCAAAAGTCGATCTGCAACTTGCTGGTAACTGCCAACAATTGCCATTCCCGCGCCACTTCTTACTACCGAAACACCAGCCCATAGCAAAGGTTCAACATACCAATCATCATCAGCGCTACCTCGCAATTCCCACTGACGACTTTGACCGACACTTTCTCGCTTGGTATTGGGAAATTCCTGGCGGCGGGCTTTTTCTAACACTTCCGGACGCACAAACTTGAGCATTTCGCGGGCAGTTTCCCTTGCTTGGGTTTCTGTCTCTCTCGCAACTAGATTAATTCTCAGCCCATATCTGACTGCATTTTCCCGCTGATTTGCTGCTACTAATTGTCGCATTTGGCTGATGCGATCGCCTATTTGTTGCAGCGTTTCCCCCCACATCAAATATACATCCGCCCATTCAGCCCCAACCTGTTGCGCCATCTCGCTGGCACCACCAAAATAAAACAGTGGCCCTCCCGGTTGGACGGGCAAACTTTCTAATCGAGTTTGCTTGAGTTTGTAGAATTCACCTTCACGATCGAAAGCGTTTGTACTCGACCACAACTGACGGCAAATTTGCATAAATTCGCGAGTGCGACGATAACGCGCATCCCGATCCAAATAATCGCCGTACATCGCTTGTTCGATCGGTCGTCCACCCGTCACAATATTGAGGGAGAGACGACCGTTACTGATGCGATCGAGAGTTGCTGCCATCTTTGCTAAAATAGGAGCCGAGTAAAACCCCGGTCGCACAGCTACCATTGCCCCCGCCTGAGTTGTCAGCGCCAATGCAGCTGAAGCTAAAGTCCAAGCTTCCAGAATGTGGTTATCAAAACCCATTCCAATCAGCAACTGTCGAAATCCAAATCGCTCAGCCGCCTGGAAAATCTTCACAGTATACTCCAGGCTGGGAGGACGTTCCCAAGTCGGTAAACCTAAATAAAACCCATCCCCAGATACGGGAGAACACCAGTTAAATTCCAATCGGGGCTGAGCCACAGGGAATCCTTATTATCTTTCAAGAACGTCCGCCATTATTCGGTAAAGCTATCGGACGCACCTGCGGCGCAGCAGCAGCACCGTAATTGACTCGACAACCGATATTAAAAATGCTCGATCCGCATTCCAGAGGTACGACTTCACCTCGAAGCATAGCGCTGCAACTTACATAACCATCATCGTTGGTGTCTTTAATCATACACTCGATCGGTGCTGCGCCAGCACGCTTTGACCAATCTTTCATCCCCATACCCGCAACTATGTGCGACCAAAAGAAATTGAATACAAACACACCAATAATCAGGGAGATAAGTGCAGTACCGATTAAGCCAGCCTTGATTTTCCAATTGGACATAAATTCTCCTACCTTAGCTAGAGGACTAGATTGTACGGGAGTATATACATTTGGTTGTTCGTTTTGAGCTTCTGACATAGTGGGTAAATCTCGTTAGCCTAAAGAAATATTTTCGAGTTTTGAGATGCGATCGCGCATCTTGCGCTTAAAAAACTCGCTCTTCTCCACTTATGATAGCTTAAAATCTTAAATGGGCTCAAATCCTTGTTTTTCAAAGATTTTCCTGCACTTATCCCCTTCGTGCGATCGAGCCAATTACCCAACAAATCTTTCCCACAACAAACCGATGGAATATGTCACGCCACAAAATTACGCAACTTACGCCAGCACAAGTAGCGGCGATTCCAGGTTACCTTGAAAAATGGACAAAAATAGCACTGTCTCCTGAGCCAATTAATCGTCAACAAGTAGCTGAAGCAGTTATAGCAATTTATGATGCCCTTGGTTTAAAAGCTCCCCAAATACTTATTTTTGATAATATTTATCCTGCTGTGAGCGAAATAGTAAAATTTTTAGATAACCCATTCCAGATGAAAATTGGAGACAAACTAGGCGAGAAAATCGAGGAAAAATTACGCAATCAACTATTGCTGCAAACAATTTCCCAAATAAGCTCGCAATCCTTGACTTTGCTGAGCCAACTATGGGATAAACTGCCTAACCCAGTGGGGAGCGGATTTTTATTATCAACTCATCAAGAGAGGGAATTCCGTACTCAGTTAGGATGTCAGGTATGGAATCCTCTGAGAAATTATATTTGTGGCTGGAACAAGTATATCTGCTTTATTGATTTTTGTATTACTGAATTAAATTGCCGTCACGATGCAAAAATTTGGTCTGCGTTTGATTTACTAGCCAAAAATTGGGCTGTAATTTTTCCTTATGAAAAGCTCTGCTATGTATGCGATCGACCCATCAAAGTTTGCTTAGATAACTCAAATCTTCTTCAGGAACGAGGAGAAGCCGTAATTTTCTTGCCCTAGACGAAACAGGATTGCCAAAGTCTCGGTAAAGCCTTAAGATGATCGATCGCATTACCGATCGGCCCGATCGCACAACAACTATTATCGAACCCTTGATTCTAGTTTCTTCTTACCCTAACCCCTAACCCCTAACCCCTAGCCCCTATTTCTTCCCCTAGCCCCTAATCCCTATCCCCTAACCCCTAAATATATGTCGCTCAAAGTTTACGGAATACCCAACTGCGGAACCTGCAAAAAAGCCTTAAAATGGCTTGAAGATAACAGCATCGAGTACGAATTTATCAACACAAAAGAAAATCCGCCCACTCGCGAAATGTTAGTTGATTGGGTGAAAGCTTTGGGATCGAAACCGATGCGAAACACATCCGGACAGTCCTATCGATCGTTAGGCGAAGTAAAGAACTCTTGGACAGACGATCGATGGATTGAAGCATTTGCCCTAGATGCGATGCTGCTGAAACGTCCGCTATTCGTTAAAGATGGCATAGCTGTACTTGTCGGATTCAGAGAGAAAGAAGATGCAATCCGAAAAAAGTTGGGTTTATAAATGTCTTTAATTCAAAAAAATGTGGATATTTGCCACATTTTTTGACATCCTCCACTACCAAATCAAAGATTATAGTGGGGGATTCTCGGCAATGCAGACGAGCGGGTAAAATCGTGTCCCGTAGCATCGAGCGTGTAAGAATGATTTAAGGATTGTCTGCACCGAATCTGTGGTTAAATTTTAACCACAGATGAAAATAGATAAACACAGATGAACACAGATGCGATCGCAAATTTTTGACGCTCCCGATGTAACCGGACATGATATAAAATCAAAACCTGGCTTTAAAGCTCATTTTGTTTTTTGGTTACCAAAAAATCTTTATAGCAACCCCTAAGCATAATGAATCTTTTTAATTCCACCAAACTCTCTATGTTAGCTTCTTTTTTTTGACTTTTGACTTTTAACTTTTGACTTCCTACCATGCCTTCCCCCATCCAATTCCTACCCGCAGAAGTCGTACACCTCATCGCCGCCGGTGAGGTAATTGACTCTCTGGCAGCTGTTGTGCGAGAACTGGTAGAAAACGCCCTCGATGCCAATGCAACGCGCATCACCATTTCCCTTTGGCCGGAACAATGGCGAGTGCGAGTGGCAGATAATGGATGTGGCATGGATTTAGACGACTTGCGATTGGCAGCAACTGCCCACAGCACCAGCAAAATCCGTCGCTGCGAAGATTTGTGGAAAATTACCAGTCTGGGATTTCGCGGCGAAGCGTTGCACAGTTTAGCGCAACTATCTGAATTGGAGATTTGCAGTCGCACTGCTGACGGTACGCAAGGGTGGCGAATTCTGTATGATGGGTTGGGGGAACCGGCGATCGAACAAGCAATTGCGATCGCATCCGGAACGATCGTCACCGCCGCCAACATCTTCGGAACTTGGACTGTCCGCCGTCAGGGATTACCACCAGCCGCACAACAGCTCAAAGCCGTCCAAGCGACAATTCACCAAATCGCCCTCTGTCACCCCCAGGTTACCTGGCAAGTGCAACAAAACGATCGCCAATGGTTTACCATCAGTCCTGGCGATACTCCACAACAAATTCTCCCCCAAATCCTGCGCGACATCCATTTAAGCGACTTGCAGCAATTGAAGTTGGAATTGGAAACTCTTAAAGATGAGGGAGGAAATTTAGATGTAAATTCTCCTCTACCCCTGAGTACCCAATCCTTAGAATTAGTTCTCGGTCTTCCAGACAGATGTCATCGCCGTCGTCCCGACTGGGTGCGAGTGGCGACAAACGGACGAATGGTGAAGTCGCCGGAACTCGAACAAACTATACTGGCATCATTTCAGCGTACATTACCGCGCGATCGCTACCCCATCTGTTTCCTGCACCTGCAAATTTCGCCCGATCGAATTGACTGGAATCGCCATCCCGCCAAAGCAGAAATCTACTTGCACTCAATAAATTACTGGCAGCAACAAGTTACCCAAGCGATCGATCGAGCTTTGCAAATCAGTGTAGCCAATCTTCCCGAAGCCGCCCACAGCGAGAGAGTGGGTAAATTGCTGACCGCCGCCGAAAACAAAAGCAATTACAACGTCAATCGTTCTATATCACCAGTTTCATCCCCTAAAGATGATATTGGACTGATGGAACTGCGTGCCGTTAGCCAAATTCACAACACTTATATTGTCGCCGAACATCCAGCCGGCGTTTGGTTAGTAGAGCAACACATCGCCCACGAGCGCGTAATATACGAGCAAATATGTTCCGCTTGGCAGCTCGTACCAGTTCAACCGCCGATCGTACTTACCAATTTATCACCTGCCCAAGTCGAACAACTGCAACGCATTGGCTTAGAAATCGAAACCTTTGGCGAACAAATGTGGGCAGTACGCACCGTACCCGAACTGCTAGCAAAGCGAGAAGATTGTGCAAACGCTCTCCTAGAACTCAGTTTAGGGGGTGACTTGCAAACCGCGCAAGTCGCCGTTGCCTGTCGCACTGCCATCCGCAACGGTACTCCTCTAACGCTACCGCAAATGCAAACTCTCTTAGAACAATGGCAGTACACGCGCCATCCGCGCACTTGTCCCCACGGTCGCCCTATCTATTTAGCTTTAGAGGAATCTGCTTTAGCTCGATTTTTCCGCCGTCATTGGGTAATTGGCAAAAGCCACGGCATTTAGGAAAAGCGGGTAGGTCTGGGCAGACCCATGTGTCTGCCCAGACCTATGAGGTGAAAAACAAGAGGATTTTACGTATTTAATGTATAAATCATATCAAGTAATTATTTATAGACAAAAATTTTTAGGTATAGCTTTATTCACGACATTTTCACTTTTGTGACTTAAACTGACGACAGTTCTGTTTACAGACAGATACTAACTCAAAAATAGGTTATACGAAATCCAGTTTAGCTACCCCGTTATCCTCTTTTTCTTCTCTGGAGCGCCCTATGCGTCTGGAGCAGTTCCTTATAAAGGGGGTAATAAATTCGGATTTCTTATTCTGTCCTAACAGAGGCGTTGCGCGTCTAAAATATCGGGAATATGTCACATACCCTAATGGTAGAGCGAGCATAGTTAGAGATTGCTAATATCTATTAATTTTTGCTTGCCACAGTCAAAAAATAATTAAAAAATCACTTTTGCAAAAGTTTTATCAAGCTAATATGAGCATAAAACCGATAAAATATTTTGGATTGTTAGCGTTAAAATCGATAGTATGCTAATAAAAATAGCAATAATTTCAGATTAATTTGGCAAATAAATTACAAAAAAGTAGTTGACTTTATTTCACAGTTTAAACAGTGTCATCGTTAAATATCGAGTGCCGTATGCTACCAAAATCTATCTGGAAGATTGCAATCAGCTTTATTTACCGCCGTAATATTTTGTTCGCGTTGCGAAAGCTTTTTGTGCGGGAAGCGTCAGGCCGAAAAATCTTTGGAGGCTTACAGCTATGCTTCGGTTAAACACGAAACCTCGTTCCTGGGGACTTCAGACTCGCTTGCTAGTGCCGATCGCATCAGTATTAGCAGCAGCGATCGGTCAAGGCGTCTTCTCAAACCTCTCCATCAGCAAGCAACTAGAGCTTTTAGTCAACCAGCGAGGAACCACAGTCCTGGAAGGAATCCTCAAATCGCTGGAAGAAAAAAGACGATCGAAAGAAATCTTTGCCCATCTGCTGGCAGACGAAAATGGTTTACCCCAAGCAGTCCAACGCGGCGACAAGGTTGCCTTAACTAAAATAGTTACGCCTGTGCGGCAGAAATTGGGGGTAGGGGGAATTGATATATGGACGAAAAACAGTCGGGAAATGATGGATTTAAACTTACCAGAAACCGACCAGCTCGAAAAACCCCTCGTCAAAACTGCTTTATCCGGACAAACTACCTCTACAGTGACGATCGGTCGTCACGGCTTGATCGTATTAGCATCAGCCCCAATTAAAATATCTGGACGCATTATCGGGGTAGTGTTGGTCGGTACTACACTAAAGGACAAAGCTCTCGACCAAATCCAAGAGCGTAATGGCGTAGAGTTGGCACTGTTCCGCGAAGGCAAACTGCTCACTACCACCATCAAGCAAGCTGATGTGAGGCGCTTGCTAAACAAACATAACCTCACGAGAAACAAGCTAGCGCAGCTCAACCGAGACTTAGCTCCCTACAACTTCCGCATCACAGCCAAATCACTAGGTAACAACTGTTTATTCGTCGCTCTGGTTCCCATTAAAGATTTAGTTTTACATTCCAAGCAGCGCTATGCGATCGCCCTGTTTTGCACTTTAGTACAGGCACTCGCCCTGTTGTGGTTCATCTTCGTCCTCGCTCAAGACATTGCCAAACCCCTAAAAGTTATGGTCGCCGCTACCGGCGACATCGTGCGGGGGAACTACTTTCGACGGGTAGCGTCCGGTAAAATTCAGGAACTAAACGACTTAGGAGCAGCAATTAACCACCTAGCCGAGCAACTGGAAATTCAACTGACCGAACTAACCGATCGGGCATTCCAGGACCCCTTGACCAAATTACCAAACCGTGGTTTATTTTTGAACGAGCTAGACCGAGTTTTGACTGCGATGATTCGACACAAGTCTTCAGTTGCTGTGCTGTTTTTGGACTTGGACGGCTTTAAGGTGATCAACGATAGCCTGGGACACAAAGCAGGAGACCAACTGCTGATTGCCGTCAGTCAGCGTCTCAAATCTTGTGTGCGATCGATCGATGTAGTCGCCCGTCTCGGTGGCGATGAATTTACCATCTTGCTTAAAGACATAATTGACGAGAGCGATGCCACTCATACAGCAGAACGAATCTTAGACCAACTGCAAACCCCATTCAACCTGGAAGGGCGCGAAGTATTCATCAGCAGCAGCATAGGGATTTCCTTCTGTACTTCCGGTTACGAACGTAGCGAAGATCTACTCCGCAATGCCGATGCTGCCATGTATCAATCTAAGAAAAACGGTAAATCTCGCTATACAATTTTTAAGCCGGATATGGATTCTCGCGCTTTTGAGCGCTTGCAACTGGCAACCGATCTGCGCCGTGCCATCGAGCTTCAAGAGTTTAAGCTTTACTACCAACCGATCGTCGAGTTGGAAAACGGTACGATCGTAGGACTGGAAGCTTTGGTACGCTGGGAACATCCCCGCATCGGTCTGATTTCGCCGGCTAAGTTTATCCCCCTAGCAGAAGAAACCGGGTTGATCCTGCCCATTGGGGAGTGGGTTCTGGAAACAGCTTGCCGTCAGGCAAAATATTGGCATTTACGCTACCCCGATCGTGCCCCATTAACTGTGAGTGTCAACCTCTCCGCCAAACAATTCCAACAACCCCAATTAGAGGATAAAATTGCCCAGATCCTCGCTCGGATCGAGCTTGCGCCCCAGAATTTGAAGTTGGAAATTACTGAAAGTATGATGATGGAGCAAGGAGATGCCACCATTGCCACTTTGTATAAACTAAAAAATTTGGGCATACAGTTGGCGATCGATGATTTTGGCACCGGTTTTTCTGCCCTGAGTTACCTCAAACGCTTTCCTGTAGATACTCTCAAAATCGATCGCTCGTTCATCAAGGGATTGGGTTACAATCGCGAAGATACGGCGATCGTCCATGCAGTAATCGCTTTTGCAAAAGCCCTGCACCTGAGCGTAACTGCTGAAGGCATCGAAACCGCCGAACAACTATCTCAACTGCAAGCACTTCGGTGCGATCGCGGCCAAGGGTATTATTTCTCTCAGCCCATTACTGCCGATGCAGTTCAGCTACTGATCGATCGAAATTGCGATCCACATCTCGATCGGTTTCCGCCTAAAGACGGAAGCAATGTTAACAGCATCTTGTATAATACATTGACAACAAAGCGATCGAGTTTAGATTTTGGATTTTAGATTTTAGATTGAACTGAAAATGCAACGAAAAATCTTTGCGATCGCCATTTTAATACTTCCCTTTTGCTGGACAGCTCCCTCACAAGCTGCCAAACCAGAACATATCAAACAATTACTCGCCACAAATCAGTGTCCCAAATGCGATCTCAAGAATGTAGACCTTAGAGGCGGCAACTTTCGAGGTGCCGACCTCACCGGTGCCAACTTAGCCGGTGCTATGCTGGAAGGTGCTGACTTGCGGGGTGCCAAGCTACGCGGTGCCGAACTACAGCAGACCGTCCTCAGAAGTGCCAACCTAGAAGTAACCGACCTGCAAGAAGCCAAAATGAGAAATGCTATGGTCAGGGGAGCTAACCTCAGAGGCGCAAATTTAAAAAATGCCAGACTCCGAGGTGCCAGACTCAGAGAAGTTGACTTACGAGAAGCCAACCTCAGTGGTGCCTTTTTAACCGAAGCTGTCCTCATCGAATCTAATCTGAGTATGGCCGATTTAAGAGGTGCCAACCTCACAGCCGCCAAATTAACCAAAGCTAATTTGGAAACTGCCAACTTAGAAAGCGCTAACCTCACAGGTGCGGACTTGAGCGAAGCTTATTTAGGCGAAGCCACTCTCAGGAATGCCATCCTCAATAATGCCAACCTCAAAAGTGCTTATATGGCTGCTTGTACCCTCGTTGGCGCTAAGCTGAATGGAGCTATCCTCAACCGCACCGATTTAACAGGAGCTAACCTCAGTCAAGCCGATCTAACTAATGCCAAAGTAGCTAATGCCGACCTCAGTAAAACTATCCTGACTATGGCTAACTTGACCAATGCTAACCTGACAAATTCAAAATTGATTAATGCTTATCTGTTTAATACCAATTTGCAAGGTGCTATCCTCACCAATGCCAACTTAACCAGTGCCAATGTCGAAAATGCCAATCTCAGGAATACTATCTTGAATAGTGCCGACTTGAGTCAGGTTAATTTGAAGTCAGCCAACTTGTATCAGACCAATCTAACAGGTGCAATTTTGAGCGATGTTAACTTGAACGAGATTGACCTAAGTTTAGTCAAGCTTATGCCCGATCTATTCAACCACGCAGCGCGAATGAATCGAGAGCCCCTGTTAGAGTCAGTTTCTGCCACATCGGAAAATAGCGATCGCACAACAGCAGAACAGCAAAGCAAACCCTCCCTTTCTCCCCCTAGAAGAGCGGGTAGATTTGCAGAAGAGTGGCGAAGAAATAACAGACAAAGAAATAGAAATTGAAAATTGCCATTGTAATTCCTTATATCATGTCCGGTAAAATCGGTTCCATAAAAATCCCTTTTTATCTAATTTCTTATCTGATTTTTTATCTGATTTTTTATCTGTGTTCATCTGCGTTTATCTGCTTACATCTGCGGTAAAAATTTAACCCCTAATCCCCACAGATAATCTTTCGTATCAGCCTTACAACACCGATCCAACCGGACACGATATTATTTCTGAATTGGGCGTTTCAATAGCAACTCAGAAAATATCGCCGCGATATTCCAAGCATCATCTCCGCCGCGATGATGCGTACCTTCCAGGGGTAGATTAAGTAACTGCAAAGCTTCGTCCATACCAACTTCGATCGACAAACCATGAACGATCGCAAACAGCGTTTTCACATTAATATGCCTTGTGCCGAAAGGATAGCTAATCTGACGAGATTGGCACTGTCTTTCAAATTGTCGTCTATCGTAATCGCCATAGCTTGCCCAAACTCGCTGATGCGATAAATATTTTTGTTTGAGCATAGCACAAGCTTCGGCAAAGGAAATTCCCGTATCTACTTGCGCCTGAGTTAATGTAGTCAATTGAGTGCAAAACTCGCTGACAGTCGATCGTTCCGGTTTTACTAAAATACTTTCTTTTTCCAGTCGTTTTCCCGTAGCAATATCTAATGTGCAAATACCGATTTCGATAATTTCATTTTCTTGACCTGGTGGTGGCGACTCTGACCAGCAAGTCGCTTCGACATCGACAATAATAATTATATCTAGTTTTTTACCCATGTTTATACCCTTAACTAGCAACTTGAGTATAAATTATAGAAAAATGTTGAAGAGTTTGTACTGTTTAATCAGCTTTATGCCAAGTAGGTTAATCTTTATGAACCTAAAATCGGTCTCTTTCGGTTTCATTGGCATCCGCGATCCGATCCACTTCTCTAATTTATTACAGGGGTGATAAAAAGAATCTCAAAGGGCAGGCAGGATGCCTACCCCACAAGAATTTTTGGAGAGGTCAAATGATTAATGACCAATTTCCAGTTGCCGAAACTCATTGACAACGCGATCGAGTCCCACGGAATGAGAAGCTTTAAAGAGAATGCGATCGCCTTCTCTGACAACCTCTTTCAAACGTTTCACCACATCTGCGTGCGTCTTAAAGCATTCCGATGGCAAAGGCTCGGCTCCTTGGGCGATCGCTTCGGCTTGCGGATCGTCTGCTAAAATCAGCAAAGCGTCGAGATTCAACTCTCGCGCCTTCGCACCGACTTGGCGGTGCAATTGTGAGGATTTCTCACCCAATTCTTTCATCGTACCTAGCACAGCGATATGGCGTTGACCCGGTGTCTGCGCCAGCAAGTTTAGCGCCGCCAGCATCGACTCTAACCCGGCATTGTAAGTTTCATCCAAAATTACAATATCGTTAGGCAATTCGTAACGTTTAGCCCTTCCTTCTGGTAAAGTCACCGACAAACCGGCAGTTAACGGTGTGCGATCGATTTGAAGTACTTTAGCTACCGCCAAAGCAGCTAAATAATTTTGTGCATTATGGCGTCCGGGTAAAGGTAGGGGAAATTCTAATCCTTCCACTCTCAGAGTTTCCAAGTTAATCAGTTCCCCGCGTAAATCTCCCCCTTCTAATCCATAAGTTATTGTTTGCCCTTGCCAGACGGTAGCAGCAGTTTCCATCAGCAAACAATTATCCTGATTGAGAATAGCAACTGCCGTGGGAGAGATTTCGGCAAGTAACTCGCACTTCGCTTGGGCGATCGCTTCCTCCGTGCCCAATATGCCTATATGTGCCGTACCCACATTCGTAATTACACCGATAGTAGGATGTGCTATTTGTGTCAGTTCTGCAATTTGTCCCCTACCCCGCATTGCCATTTCAATCACAGCAAAGTCATGTTCTGGCCCCAGTTCCAGCAGCGTTTTGGGTACGCCGATCTCGTTATTGTAGTTTGCCTGGGTTTTGAGAACGCGCCCTTTGGTGGATAAAACTGCCGCAATCAGTTCTTTTGTCGTAGTTTTGCCAAAAGATCCGGTTACGGCGATGACAGGAATGGGAAATCGATCGCGCCACCAGCTGGCGATCGCTTGGTAAGCTTTGAGGGTGTCTGCCACTCGCAGTTCCGGGAAATCTGCTGGTAACTTGTCATCGACATCCCGCTCTGTAATGATGGCGATCGCTCCTTTTTCAACCGCAGATCGGACAAATTTATGCCCATCAAAATTTTCTCCCCGCAGCGCCAGGAAGACTTCTCCCGGCATCAGGCTGCGCGTATCCGTTGAAATACCCGTTGCCAGTGTCGCCAGAGCTTTTTCAGATAAATTTTTGGGCGAAAGAGCCAGAATTTCAGACAATTGGGCAATGGTGGCGCGAGGCATGATAGGCTATCTGAGTGAGTTTCGAGCAACAGCCCGTACCTTAACAGAATCTTTACAAAAAATCCACATTTTTTGTTTGTATCTTAATTTAGTACCTGAGTGTAAAGTAAAATACTGAGCTATTTTAAATATAGTTAGGTGTATAGTGACAACAAACACAGGGGGTTATAGCCCCTTGACTGTTGATGGCAAACCTGAAAATCTTTTATGAATGCCAACTGTTGACACGATCGCAGGCAGCGGCTCTTAAATTAAGACGATGTAAAATCAGCTTATTTAGGTGATGTAAGTCACAGTTAGCTCCTATATTTCATTACTAAGATTGAGGAAAAATGGAGATAAGCGATTATACTCAGACAAGTTGGAAAATCAATCAAAAAGGGTAAGGCTGAATCAAGTAACTAAAGAGCAACAGCATCTCTCTAGAGAATGATTTTACTCCTATCCCCTTCAGCGGTCAGCCATAGTGAAATATAGTGTAATTGCTAATTATGGAGGATTTAAGTTCTCTAGTAGCCGAAAAATTTACGGCCAGGTAAGGAAGAGGTGAGCGAAGTGACTGCCTGGAAAGACCCATATACGAGGCAAGTACGCCCGGAAGAGCAACAATTATACAAACATTTACTCCACTGGGCACAGGTGGAATCCCCAGATCGTGCGATCGAGCGCTTTCGCAGTTTGTTTATTGACGGTGTGGGGTATCAGGATAGCGAAATTATATCTTTGCTCGATCGAATTGTCAGTTCCAAGCAAGCCGAGCAAGAATTCAAATTTGTCCTCAATCGTTGCTGCCATATTTTGATCAACCGCTGGCAAATGCACCCCCAACACCAAGCAGCAATACCAGAATTGATTGACTTGTTTGAGGAAACGCCTACCAGGACAGGCGGAACGCATTCTGTCCGCTCTCGCTCTGTCAGGCGCTTGCAAGAACTGAATAAGCTTTTTGTTGACAGCGAACAGTATTTAACCCTGCGACGTTTGGCTCAGGTAATGAGTAAAACCGCAGAAGTGAAAAGCGAAGCAAAAACTAAAACTTTGGGCTCGTTAATTCGTCGGTATCCGTATTTGTACGAGCATTGTCTTTTGAGCGAAGACAGTACTTCCGAACATCAACAAACGATCCGACAAATACAAGCTCAAGCGCAAGCACAATTTGAAATTGGATTGTCTCAGTACGTCACCTACCAGGTGCGGCGGAGTCAGTTAGCTCGCAAACAACCGCAGAATGCTTCAAAGATAATTATACCACCAGTAAAAAATCCAACTTTACTGAGCGACCAAGAACTTTTCGGTGCTATTAAACAATATGCTGGTAGAGCAGAAGGGAATTATACATATCGCGACCTAGCCCAAACCTTTTTGACTCACAGTAGCAGAACGCCTTCCTTTCGCTCCTTTAAAAACGACCTCTACTCATATCTGGTTAGCTCGATCGATCCCGAATACGGTAAACGGCAGTTTAATAAAAAACTACATACGCATCTGCAAACTATTCTTTCTCATAATGATTCGCAACAACTGAACGAATTTTTGTTAATTAGAACCTGTAGCCATTTGTTAAACTTTTTAGTGGTTAATAGCCCGCAGCAACCTCAACACTTTGTCTTTATAGATCTAGTTGCAAATGTAGGTATCAACATCACAATGGGTTTATTGTTGAAAATTGTGCTGCTGTGTCGGAAAGTCAAGCCTTATTTAGAAAAGCGGTTTTCCATTCTATTTAACCACTACGAGTCTGACTCTGGAGCCGCTGTTATGTGGCTGATTCAAGCTCTCGAAAATTTAAACGTTGCGCTCAGTATCCATTTTGGTTCGGTAGACCTCTCCTACCTTAACCAACTCGGTAGGTAACAAGGCTGAAGTCAAAAGTCAAAAGTTAAAAGTTAAAAGTTAAAAGTCAAAAAGAACAGGGAGAGGGAAGAGGGAGAGGGAGGAATTTTGACTTTTGACTTCCCCACTCTCCTAGTCGGTTTGACAGAAAGCCAATGAAAAGGTAATTGCAAAAATGCTGTTCTTGACACTCTCCGCCCTAGAAGGGCGAAAATTCTTCGTTCGTAGACTCAACTTGCAAGAGACAGGATTGCTCCAATCAGAGTAGGGATTGAATCTCCCGAAGCGTTCGGATCAATCATCCAAGTTCCGGTATGCCCTACCGTACTCAAGCGTCATTTCAGGATATTGATAACGGCGTTCCAATCTCTATCTAAGACGAATCCACATCTACAAACATGGGTCTAAAACCATCATTTGAGGTGGAACGGCTCTACATTAACTATGATATCCCAGAAAAGCCGTCCTGGAAGGAGGGGGTTTGCATCCGATTTTTCTTGGTCGAAAGCGTTCAATAGAACCCTTACTGGCGTTAGCATGGTGGGGTAATTTATTCAGTGTTGTAGAGCGGAGTAGCAAGAATGACCCAAGTGGTCTTAGGGGAAAATGAAGGACTCGAATCGGCTTTACGTCGATTCAAACGTCAAGTTTCAAGAGCGGGTATCTTGGCTGATGTCAAGAATCATCGTCACTTTGAAACGCCGCTGGAGAAGCGCAAACGTAAGGCAACGGCAGCTCGACGCAAGAAGCGGATGAGATAAAGAGTTGTTGTCTGCCTAGCTAAACGACCCTATTGTCACGAGAGCATAGATGTCCGGTTAACCCCAGGGGGGTCAGCCGGACATCGCTCGCGATTTAGTTGTTGGGTGTGTCGATCGCTCCCACCGTGCGGTTATTGTAGAGACTCATTGCCTTTTCAACTCCTTGCTTGAGGCTGAGCTCTACCGACTGCACGACAAGTTGGAGGACATCAGAAATTAGTTGCGTTTCTGGATCTGAAAATTTACCCAGAACATGGGAAATAGCATCTTTATCTTGAGTAGCCGCTACATTCGGTTTGCCGATGCCAATTCGCAAACGGGGAAAGTTTTGCGTACCGAGATGAGCGATCGCCGACTTCATACCGTTGTGTCCCCCAGCAGAACCAGATAAGCGCAGACGAATTTTTCCCAAGGGCAAATCCATCTCATCATAAATTACCAGCACCGATTCCGGAGGCAGCTTAAACCAATCCGTCACCGATCGAATCGCCTGTCCCGAACGATTCATGTAAGTTAGAGGTTTGATGAGACGGATTTTTTCTCCTGTAGGACTGCGACCTTCCCCGAACAATGCCTGAAACTTGCGATTTTCCGATAAAGAAATTTGCCAGCAACGGCAGAGGGCATCGACAGCCGTAAAACCAATATTATGTCGCGTTTGCTCGTATTTCGGCTCTGGATTCCCCAAACCTACAATCAACTGCGGGATCGCTAACGCGGGTGCAGATTCTGCCGACTTCATCGCATCTAACACCTTAACTTTAACTTTGTTTCGTCGAAGTCGCCACATTATTTTCTGAGTTGGCTGTAGCCACTTGCTCAGATTGTGGAGGTGCCGCCGATTTTACCGCTTGCTCTATCTGCTGCGCTTCCCGCTTAAACTCGTTCTCAAAGTCCTTCGACGCTTCCTGAAAACCGCGAATCGCCTTACCCAAACTGCGACCGATTTCTGGTAACTTTTTCGGGCCAAATATCAATAGAGCTAAAACCAAAATCACCGCCATTTCCGGCAGACCGATACCAAAGATGTTCACAAAAATACCTCCTGGGGAGCCTGAAAAAATTTAGCAGCCACTCCTAGCAAAAAAAACCCGGTCAACCCGGGTAAGCTAAAAATCCATCTATTATCTCTGTCGATCGCGGGCAGATTAGCTACCGAGGCTTCTCCAGTCTACCTTGAAAGTATCGAGGATCAGCGAGGAATTGAAGATCTGCAAAATAATCAACAAAAAGACGAAAAATAACACCATGAAAACACCCATCAGCGGCGTGGTGCCCCAACCGGGAGCAACTTTACCATATTCCGAGTTTAGAGGTTTGAGAATATCTCCCAACAAAGTCCTTTGTGCCATGTCTCACCTAAAACGAATCTGAATACTATGTGTGTTGTACCACAGTGCGGGTGAAGCAGAAACCATGTTACCCCACGACTTGCGTCTAGGGTTACTTGGCAAATTTGTTACGTTCCGTAATATTATAAATGAATAAGACTCATAATTTACCAGACTTATGGAACCTGCAACAGTTCTTAGCATTTCCATCGCCGTTGTTGTGATTGCGATCACCGGCTTTTCAATTTATACGGCTTTCGGGCCTCCTTCTAAGGAATTGGGCGATCCGTTTGAAGATCATGAAGACTGAGGATATCGGGCAAAGGGTTGCGATCGCGCTCAACAGCGATCGATCGCCAATGCCCGATGACCCATACCCTATGCCCGCAAACTTGGTTGTTGTAATTTTATGAATGGCTTTGGGCTGGAGTATAAACTTTTGTAAAAAAACCTGACAACATCCGTAACATCGATCTGCGCTCCCAAGCGTGCATCTGTGACACTCCCCATGCGTAGAATGCAGGGGATTCTAGCTCCGCTGTCGTTGCTTGCCTTTGCAGGTCTTGCGACCAACAGAGGTAGAGGCAACAACTCCACTAGCGTTACTTCCCGGATGCCCTCCGGTAGTGTTTGCACGACTTAGAATAACTTTGGCAGCATTGACCGAAAATGATGGGATTCAAGCCCCGTCCTTCTAGGACGGCTTTTCCTGATTCCTGATGTATTCTTTTAAAACCTCCAGTGGTGCGCCGCCAACCGATATA
>NZ_JACJPW010000089.1 GCF_014696265.1 Aerosakkonema funiforme FACHB-1375
TCGTTTATGGAGTTCATTTGTACTAATCGTGACGATGCACGCTCGCACTCCTGCAAGTGCCTTAACAAAAGTTCATACAGTGTCGATTACTTTTGTCCGACTACTTAGTGCGCTCCCGCTTCCAACGCCACATCTGGTACCGAAGTGGGGAATGGGCCACCCACGGCCACCTTTTTGCCTAACGCAACACCTTTTTGAATCAGCGATCGAAAATCCTGTTTCTGCACAATCATGGCAGATACTATTACAATGTCGCACCATGCCCAGTCGTCATCTGTCTCAGGGCGGACATTGCGATCGTAAAACCGGATTTCCCAGTCTTTTGGTAGCATCGCCGCTACGGTAATCAAGCCTAGAGGTGGATTGGTAGAGCGCAAATCAGCTAGATTGAGAGTTTCTTGGTAAGACCAAAAGGAATTCGGAAAATGCGGCCAGATCAGTAAAGCTTTCATTATCACTCCTTTGGTGGAACGATCGCTCAGCGAGAATCCTCACCACTGCATCAAAGCCTCGCCATGACATCAGTAAAAACTAGGACAGCAAAACAGGCGAGCGACTTTGGCACCCACTGCACCACGAGGATCTACTGACAGAGAATATACTTAAACCCAAGGTTACTCCCGGTTTATCACAAAGACAGCTGAATTTTGGTTAAATTTTGTAACTTTTCGAGAGAGCGATCGAACATTCTGCTTTGGCTCTAAGATGTATTTACTCAGCACTCAGAACTTAGCAACTCAGCACTTTTGCACTTTATGGCGAGTCCTCGCGTCCTCTCTGGCGTCCAACCAACTGGCAATCTTCACCTGGGTAACTACTTAGGAGCAATTCGTAACTGGGTGGAAAATCAAAGCCAGTACGACAATTACTTCTGCGTGGTCGATTTGCACGCAATTACCGCACCCCACGACCCAGCCACATTAGCAGAAAATACATATAAAATCGCGGCTCTGTATCTAGCTTGCGGCATAGATTTGCAACATTCCACCATTTTCGTGCAATCCCACGTCTCGGCGCACAGCGAATTAGCATGGCTGCTCAACTGCATTACGCCGATTAACTGGTTGGAAGACATGATCCAGTTTAAGGAAAAAGCAGTCAAGCAGGGAGAAAATGTCAACACCGGTTTGTTGGACTACCCGGTGCTGATGGCGGCGGATATCTTACTCTACCAAGCCGATAAAGTGCCGGTAGGCGAAGATCAGAAACAACACCTGGAACTCACCCGCGATATTGCCAATCGGTTTAACCACCAATTCGGTAACGGGAAAAAAATACTAAAATTGCCAGAGATGCTCACTCGACCGGAAGGGGCGCGAGTGATGAGTCTGACCGATGGAACTCGCAAAATGTCCAAATCTGACCCTTCCGACCAAAGTCGCATTAATCTGCTGGATACGCCAGAGGAAATCCAATACAAGATTAAACGCTGCAAGACCGACTCAGTTCGCGGTTTGAGTTTTGATGACCCGGAAAGACCCGAAGCACGCAATTTGCTGACTTTGTATTTGATTCTTTCTGGAAAAACGAAGGAAGAAGTAGCGGCGGAATGTGCGGATATGGGTTGGGGACAATTCAAGCCGTTATTGACAGAAACGACAATTAATGCTCTCAAACCGATTCAAGACAAGTATCATGGAGTGATGAATGAGAAAGGTTATCTGGAATCGGTGTTGCGCGAAGGACGAGAAAAGGCAGGTGCGATCGCTAACGATACTCTAGCGCAAGTCAAAGCCGCACTCGGTTTTTCTACCCCGCTGTAATACTGGACGCAAGCTTGACACTCACCGACCTAAAGGTGCGGTGATTCTTCCTTCATAGAACGATGCCTTACAAAAGCAGTGCCTTTGCTTGGTCTTACTCGTTCTCCAGAAGCTACCGAGGTATGCCCTACCTCTAACATTCGTAAACCTTCATCTCTAATATTCTTGGCGGCGTTGATGTCACGGTCATGTAAAGTTCCGCATTTGGGACACCGCCAACTTCTAATATCTAAAGGTAATTCGCTCATCTGATTCAAACAGTGATTGCAGGTTTTAGAACTAGGGAAAAATCTATTTACCTCTATGTAGATTTTCCCGTCCCATTCTGCTTTATATTTCAGCATGGTACAAAATTGTCCCCATCCTAAATCAGCTATAGACTTAGCTAATTTATGATTGCGTACCATGTTTCTCACTGCCAGATTCTCTACCACCACGACTTGATTTTCGTCTACTAATTTACGACTTAGTTTGTGGAGAAAATCTTCCCTACATCTAGTAATTTTTTGATGGATTTTAGCTACCCTAATTCTTGCTTTGTTACGATTGCTTGAACCTTTTTGCTTCTTAGCTAATCTCTGAAGGCATAAGACTAGCTTTTTCTCATGCTTGCGGTAGTATTTAGGATTGCCATGTTTGGTTCCATCTGATGTGATAGCAAAGTGAGTGATACCTAAATCGATTCCTACTGCTTTACCCTCTTTGATTGGTTCTGGCTTACCCTTCCCATCATCATACAAACAATTGGCGTAAAATTCACCACTAGGAGTCATTGAAACTGTGACAGATTTAAACTCACCATCTGGAATTCTGGATACTTTGCAGTAAACTTTTCCCAGTTTGGGCAGTGTTAAATAGTCGCCGCTTAACTTCATGCCTTGGGGGAATCTAATTGACTGCCTTTGATGTTTCTTCTTGAAGTTGGGATAGTTAGCTCTTTTTTCAAAGAAGTTGAGAAAAGCGCTCGACAAATCTAAGGCTACTTGCTGCAAAATTTGGGAAGGTGGTTCTGTCAACCATTCATACTCTTTCTTGAGTTGTGGAAGTAGTCTGATTATTTCATTCCTACTTAATCCTTTCCCAGTCTTTTTGTAAGTTTCAGTCGTTAGATTAAGGCTGTAATTGTAGAACCAACGGCAACAACCAAAAGACTTAACTAGCAAGTCTTTTTGCTCGGTTGTTGGGTAGATTCTGTACTTAAACGCCTTAAACATTAGGCTTACCAAACTATAGCTACTATGGTATACTAGATTAAAACAAATGTAAAGCCGTCTTACAAGGACGGGGTTTTAAACCCAAGTTTTCGATAAAGGCTTAATTTCATCCCTCATCCTTCATCCATCAGACTCATGTTCAGCATCCAATCCCCAACACCCTTGACTTCCTTTCGCGCCGCCATCCAAGCCGGTGAATTTCTCGTTACCGCAGAAGTCGCACCACCCAAAGGAGGCGACCCCACCCACATGGTAAAAATGGCGCAAATGCTCAAAGGGAGAGTTCATGCTATCAATATTACCGATGGCAGTAGAGCGGTGTTGCGGATGTGTCCCCTGGTGGCGTCGGTCATTTTACTGCAATACGGAATTGAGCCAATTTGTCAAGTAGCTTGTCGAGATCGCAACCGCATCGGACTGCAAGCTGACCTGATGGGAGCCCATGCGATCGGCATTCGCAACATTCTAGCCCTGACTGGCGATCCCGTCAAAGCGGGAGATCATCCGGACTGCAAAGCTGTCTTCGATTTGGAATCGGTGCGTCTGCTACAACTAATAGACAAAATGAATAACGGTTTTGATTGGAACGATAAACCCCTCACGGATGGCGCTACAGATTTATTTGTCGGTGCGGCGATTGACCCGCAATCGCCCAGTTGGTCGGGATTGCAAAGTCGATTTGAGCGCAAGTTACAAGCTGGGGCGCAATTTTTCCAAAGTCAGCTGATTTCGGATTTCGATCGCTTGGAAAAATTTATGAGTCAAATTGCGGCTGGTAGCAATAAACCGATTTTGGCCGGGATTTTTCTGCTCAAATCCGCCAAAAACGCCGAATTTATCAATCGCTGCGTACCGGGGGTGAATATTCCGCAACACATTATCGATCGTTTGGCAAGTGCAAAAGATCCATTAGAGGAAGGGATGAAAATTGCCGCCGAACAAGTCAAGCTAGCCAGTCAAATTTGTCAAGGCGTTCACATGATGGCGGTGAAGCGCGAAGATTTGATTCCCCAAATTCTCGATATGGCTGGAATTCCACCAATTCAGACCGCTTGATATCCGAAGTTGAGTTTGGCGAACTGGCCCAAAGGTTGATAGAGCCCTAATTGAGAAGCCACCCCGTTACTAATAAATAGTAGAGGGTGGCTCCCAAATTAATTCATCAATATATCGTTAAGTGGAGCTGATCCGAATTGAACGGATGTCCGCGACGGGTATTTACTTTCCGCTCCTTCACAGGCTTAGCCCATCTGACCCTTTGGGCGGGAACCATCCATTATCCCGGATGACAGGATGCAGTGGTTGAATCTTAGCTAGCAATCAACCAGAGAAACCTTGCTAGAGCATCCGTTGGGGTTTGTCCGTAGTCCTTAACGGAGTCAGACTACAGACGCTCGAACCTTGTTATCGGTTATTAAGCAGCAACAGTGGCAGCTTTACGAGCAAAAGGAACGATGTTGTTCGCATTTACTTTTTTTTGAGCCTTTGATTAGCGAGAGGAGACTCACTCTCGGCCTGTATCACGGGGCAGCTTTCGCCGACACGTCGAAACCTTTACAGCCCCATGTCTTACATTTCCTATTATAGTTGGCTATTTTGAGTTTGTGTGTGGGAGCTAATGGCTAGGATAACTGTCTCGCTGGCAAAGATGACCTGCTTTTCTGTTCCTATCCCACTTGCTTGAGCTATCGCATTTGCCTAGAAACCAATTTTTCAAACTCTGCTTGAGTTTCCTGCAACAACTGTTCTCGGCTATCTGCCGCTTGGGTGAGATTGGGTACTAAGTTACGTGCTTGTAACGCCATGTGAAGCTGAAGGTGTGCCACGTACTCGCTGAAATCTTCACGACATGAATGCGAGGAGCGATTTAAATCGAGTTGCAATGTGTTCTCCATCCCTGTTTCTGCGCCATTTTCAAACTCGGTCAACATCAATAGACGTTATCACGGAGTTATTAGCAAGTTTTGACTTTGTAATTAAGTTTAATCTTTGCGCCTGTAAATGTTGCGAAATGTTAACTTAATAGACTAGCCCTTTTAAAGTTGTTGAGGTTAATGTAGAAATTGGGGAGGCTGCGGTTTCGGAAGCTATATAAGCCCATTCACCCCAGTGATTATACCTCGACGGCACAGCAGGGCAATCGGAGTTATGATTCTGTTCGGTGGCGATCCGCATGGCGATTTTCGGCCATTTATCAGGGCGGTTGAGACTTATGCTCCACAAGCTGCAATTTTGCTTGGGGATTTGGACTTGGAGCGATCGCTTGACGAGGAACTTTCCGCCATACTGGAAAAAACCGAGGTTTGGTTTATCCCCGGCAATCACGACTGCGATCGCGATTGTTGGTACGATAACTTGTTTGGGTCGAAATTGGGCGATCGCAACCTGCACAACCGCGTCGTCGAGATTGATGGCAAGCGCGTAGCCGGATTGGGTGGCATATTCCGCGAAAAGATTTGGAGACCGCCTATCAAACCCAGATTTCGCAGTCGCAAAGACTTATTACATTATTGCCGAAAAGAGGAACGCTGGCGCGGCGATATTCCGCGCAAACATCATGCCAGCATATTTTGGCAAGAGTACGAGGCACTTTGGGAGAAGCGAGCCGATATACTGGTAACTCATGAGGCTCCTTCTTGCCATCGCTATGGTTTCAGGGAATTAGACGAGTTGGCGGAAGCGCTGGGAGTCAAAAAAGTATTTCACGGTCATCACCACGAACAGTATAGCGCCACAATATGCAAAGGCAAAATTGCGGTGCATGGGGTTGCCAAAGCTGGAGTGAGCGATGAATATGGAAATGTGTTGATACCGGGGAAGCGAGATAAGCAATATCGCGATAATTTAGCTTGATCGCGCCGATCGTCAATCCCGTTATCGGGATTCTGTTAATTGAAAGTTGGAATCTCAGTATTCCGTGACGATAGTTCGATTAGTTTCAATCCCGTTGCCGGGATTCTGTTAATTGAAAGCTATCAAATCCCTTTTGGTCGCAAAGAGGCAACAGAGTTTCAATCCCGTTGCCGGGATTCTGTTAATTGAAAGCCAAAAAATACGGTTTAAATTTGAAGCAAACAAAACAGGTTTCAATCCCGTTGCCGGGATTCTGTTAATTGAAAGTCTGAATATATAGCACAGAAGTTTTTCTGGCTTTAGTTTCAATCCCGTTGCCGGGATTCTGTTAATTGAAAGCCACAGTCGGCATTGGGGTCTCTGAGCGATTTGGCGGGTTTCAATCCCGTTGCCGGGATTCTGTTAATTGAAAGGTAAAGAGGGCGACCACGACAATTTACCAACTTTAGGGGTTTCAATCCCGTTGCCGGGATTCTGTTAATTGAAAGCATAGAAACTCCACATATAGAGTTGCCTGGTTTTGCAGGTTTCAATCCCGTTGCCGGGATTCTGTTAATTGAAAGATTTCGGTCATGGATATGGGATAAATTAGCTTTAAATGTTTCAATCCCGTTGCCGGGATTCTGTTAATTGAAAGCTAGCCATCTCTTCTAGTTCAGCAGCCGTCCTGCGCGGTTTCAATCCCGTTGCCGGGATTCTGTTAATTGAAAGTTCCACAGATTTTTCGTGGTAAACAAGCTGTAATTTCAGTTTCAATCCCGTTGCCGGGATTCTGTTAATTGAAAGACCGAGAAATTGCCATAGTTGCCGACTGGCCGCTCGTTTCAATCCCGTTGCCGGGATTCTGTTAATTGAAAGAAAAAGCACTCTCCGGGCAACCGGAGAGTTGCCTAAGTTTCAATCCCGTTGCCGGGATTCTGTTAATTGAAAGGTTTAGCAATAGTTCCCGGAGTAATTGTAGAAATAAGTGTTTCAATCCCGTTGCCGGGATTCTGTTAATTGAAAGCGGATACGGCACACGATTCGGAGTAGTAATAATTGATGTTTCAATCCCGTTGCCGGGATTCTGTTAATTGAAAGTGCTAACAAACTATGAATTGCATCGGATAATAGGTTTCAATCCCGTTGCCGGGATTCTGTTAATTGAAAGAAGAAAAATAGCTCTGAAAAAGAAGTAGATAAATTGTTTCAATCCCGTTGCCGGGATTCTGTTAATTGAAAGTTCTCAATTAGGTGCATATCTTGATTCAATTGCAGGTTTCAATCCCGTTGCCGGGATTCTGTTAATTGAAAGACCGGGATGATTTCTTGCGAGATGAAACTGGTAGCCGTGTTTCAATCCCGTTGCCGGGATTCTGTTAATTGAAAGTTAAGTACTCCTAGAGGGAAGGGGAATAAATTTGTTTCAATCCCGTTGCCGGGATTCTGTTAATTGAAAGTTTCTGGCGGCGTAACTGGAGGCAAATTTGCCTACCTGTTTCAATCCCGTTGCCGGGATTCTGTTAATTGAAAGCTTATCAAGAAGCCTCTCAAAAGCGCGACCCAAGAAATATGTTTCAATCCCGTTGCCGGGATTCTGTTAATTGAAAGTAAATCCCTCCTGCGCTCTAAAATCCCTAGTAAAAATAATGTTTCAATCCCGTTGCCGGGATTCTGTTAATTGAAAGTTTTCTTCGAGAAATAAAGAAGGAAAGCATTCATAAAGCGTTTCAATCCCGTTGCCGGGATTCTGTTAATTGAAAGTATTAAATAGTCGGTTGGTTTCTCTGGAGAATACGTGTTTCAATCCCGTTGCCGGGATTCTGTTAATTGAAAGTGGAAGAAAAGTTGCAGAAGTAATTTTGGCTGATAATGCGTTTCAATCCCGTTGCCGGGATTCTGTTAATTGAAAGTATTTTCCCGATATTTTCCCGAAATATTCTTACAAGTTTCAATCCCGTTGCCGGGATTCTGTTAATTGAAAGCTTAGATGTCCTAACCTCCAATCTTCCTTATCAGGGTTTCAATCCCGTTGCCGGGATTCTGTTAATTGAAAGGCTAATAGCGAGTCCGTAGCTAGTCAGTTAGAACAGCTATGTTTCAATCCCGTTGCCGGGATTCTGTTAATTGAAAGCAAGTCCAATGCGTCCGCTAAATGGTTCTGTCGTGTTTCAATCCCGTTGCCGGGATTCTGTTAATTGAAAGGCCTGTGCGCTCAACTGTGAGCCATCTTCCTGGATGTTTCAATCCCGTTGCCGGGATTCTGTTAATTGAAAGTCTTCCTCATTTTGAGGGAAAACATCCCCAGCGCGAAGTTTCAATCCCGTTGCCGGGATTCTGTTAATTGAAAGCCTTTGGAACAGACCAGACAGAGTAGCTTTTGAGGTTTCAATCCCGTTGCCGGGATTCTGTTAATTGAAAGTTGCCTCCGCTACAATCCCCCGGCGAGGATCGGAATAGTTTCAATCCCGTTGCCGGGATTCTGTTAATTGAAAGTACACTCCGGCTACCTCGTCCGGCAGCGCCAGCGATTTGTTTCAATCCCGTTGCCGGGATTCTGTTAATTGAAAGGTGGATATGGGATAAATTAGCTTTAAATTCCCCCATAATGTTTCAATCCCGTTGCCGGGATTCTGTTAATTGAAAGAAATTAGCCTGCTCAAAATAGTGTCGAACTCCCTGCGTTTCAATCCCGTTGCCGGGATTCTGTTAATTGAAAGATCCGAAATACCAGGTAGTTAATAGCAGTGGCAGCGAGTTTCAATCCCGTTGCCGGGATTCTGTTAATTGAAAGCCTGAAGACGCGCCTACCAGCGTAAGCGTGAATGGGTTTCAATCCCGTTGCCGGGATTCTGTTAATTGAAAGAGACATCGACTACCCAAATGTGCAATGCTTGGCTTTTGTTTCAATCCCGTTGCCGGGATTCTGTTAATTGAAAGGGGGATTTTTCCTATCAAGTTTCCCGTGTAAGTGTTTCAATCCCGTTGCCGGGATTCTGTTAATTGAAAGTCTGCCCTCGAAAACCAAGACAGAGAGGCCATTCTGAAGCCATTTTTCGTGAACCTCATTTTTAACCTCATTTCAGCCTTCGTTATTGAAACTAATTCGCAACAATTACACTTGGCCAAACGCTGAAACTATTTAATTGTCAAGGTTCTGGCGTTTTTCGTGAACCCCCCCAGGTTTTGGCTCCCGCTTCGGTTCACGAAAACTATAGTAAACGAACGGCATTTTCTTGTCAAGGGGTACTCCTTATGATACTAAAACCCGGTTCCAGGGGAGAAACCGGGTGAAGGTGGATATGATTGACAGGGTTTTCAGGTGACGGAGGTATGGAGAAACCGGGATTGGCAGAGGTTAGGGGCTTTGTGAGCGATCGAATTTTGTGGAATACTAAAGTACGATCGCACTTTCCTGTCGTGGCTTCTCGGAACCGTATGCGATCGTCCTTTTCAGCGATCCCGCATCCAAAACGTAAATTCGCACCGAATCTTCCGCAGGCTTAATCAACTTTTCAATTCTTTGTTGCAGCTTGACAAACTGAATCGCCGTCAAAAAACATTCAAAAACGCTATACTGACACCACTTTCCATAACCAGAAAGCAATTTGTGCAATCGATTCCGCCGCTTATTTGCCGCTTTATTATCCGGCAAATCGTAAATCACCAAATAAAATAAAGTATCCTTCATCGCAACACCAACGGTTTATAAGGTACACCCTCTTGCAAATAGCGACCCAGCAACCGCGCTTGTAGTTCGATCGCCCGTCGATAAGTGCAAACATAATCAAACACCGGATGGGTAAACTCACTATTCATCTTCTGTTCAAACGCTTGCAAAAAACGCTTGCGTCCATCATCAGAAAGTCGATAAGCACCCAAACTTTCCGTAAAATCATTTGGTTGAATTTCTCGCTTATTCAACACCGAAAACACCAAACTATCCGCCACCAAAGGACGAAATTCCTCCATCAAATCCAACACCATAGAAGGTTGTCCGCGACTAACTTCATGCAAATAACCAATATAAGGATCGAGTCCCACCACATGAACTGCTGCTGTTACCTGAACTCGCAACAATCCATAAGCAAAACTCAGCAAAGAATTCACCGGATCGGTAGGAGGACGGCGATTTCGGTTGGGAAAAGACCAAGGTTCTTTCAAAATAGCCGACCAATCAGCAAAATAATCCTTAGCGGCGATACCTTCAACCCCTCGCACCTCATCCAAAGTTTTCTTTTGCGCTACTAATTTCTTATGACTTTTCAGCGGACTATCGCTAATTTTTTGGCGATACAAAACCGTATATTGATTTTGAATTTTAGCCGTGACAATTGCCTTCACCAATTGCAATCGCCGTTCCGTATCTCGATACAATTCAAACTGCGCCAACCGCAAAGCACCATTGCGAGAATAACCCGGTAAAGCACTCCCCAAATATTTACCAAAAATCGAAAGGTAGTGAACTGGTATACCCAATTCCAAAGCATAAGTCAAAGCATCCCCCGTTACTTGCGGATTACCCATTAAAACAACTTGTTTTACCGTTTGGGCAGGAATTGATTGCTTTTTCCAACTGCCATCTTCCTGTTTTATAGCAACAGTAAAAGCTTCGTAGTTCTTATTCAAAATTGCTTCCGGTTGCGTAACGTAAAGTACAGACATTGTTTAGACTCCTTCCCGTAATAATTGTTTAACTTCCAAAGGCAGACAAATGCCGATTAAACTGCAAGCTTTGCATTTTTTAGAATGATCGATCGGTGATGGAATTTTGCCAGACGCAGTTTGATGCGCTGCCAAAATAGCTTCTTGAGTCATTTGTCGTAACTGTGGTGTAAACTTAACTTGTTGCCGTCTGCGATTGCCGTGATAAAAAATTTCACCATAAGCAATCTCTCTTCCCGTGCGTTCTTCCAAACACAAAGCAGCCGCACATAATTGAAAATGATCGTTGAGATGTTGTGCCATTTTTCCCTTTTTATATTCCAAGGGAATCAGTTGACCATCTCGTTCTTCCACTGCATCGATAATGCCGCTAACTTTTAGACTTTCACTCCATACCCACTGCTGGCGATGAATTAGAATATCGCCCTCCATAGAAGTGCCTTCTTGGTTGATATTTTCATGTAGATAACGCCCGATAATAATATGTTCGTTATCCTCCATTTCGCCTAGTTGATATTCTAGGTAAAATCGTCTGGGGCAATATTCCCAAGCGTTGAGATAAGCTAAAGAAAGGTAATTTTCATTCATCTCCAATCACCTATGAGTAATTTCAGATTGCCAATCGCAGATTTCAGATTTTAAATTTGAAATCTGAAATTTCTTAATGAATCAACTTTGTCTGGCCCATACCCATCGACGTTTTCCTCCCGACACCCGCAAAAAAAGCAAAATGTGCTAAAATATTGGCAATTCGCGCTTGTTCCGCATCGGGAAAACGGTATTTAACCCATCCTTTTGCTCCAATTTCAGCGCCGCCTTCCATTTTCAAAGCATGGGTTTCTAACTGATAAGCACAAACTAAACTTTGCCAGGAGATCGCATCAATTTTTAGTGCTTCTGGCGCAAAGAAATTCCAACGTCTTTGCAGGCTGAAAAATACTAATTCAGGTAAAGGGAAAGGCTGGATATATTGAGTTTGTTTGAAACTGGTAGGCGAGAGGAATTCCAGCGTGATTTCGTTGGCAGAATTTGGCAATTTAGCCAACATTCCATAATCAGCAGAACCAACCCAAGGATGAGTTCCCGGCAAGGAATAAAACCCTTTAATTGTAAAGGTAAATTTGCCCAGAGTAATCGGTTCGTTTCCCCACTGTTCTATCCCACTTAAAAGCGGATCGATGAGACTACCATTTAACAAACTAATGCGGAAATAAAATTCATCTCCCGGTCGAATTCCCGATGGGCGACGATTGCCAATTAAACCGGATAAACTAATCGGAGATTCTTGACTTTCATGGACGAATTCAGCCACATTTGGATCGCCTTTATTTAACCATTGCAAAACCTGAGCGTGAATTGCTCGTCCTAAAGTCTGGGGTAAATATCCTCGATCTACTGCGCCTAATTGTACGACGATCGCATACAAATTAAAAGATTTAGGAGACTGCAACTGCATTAATTCCATAAGATACACCCTTGGGTAAACAAAATTGTTTCGGTAATTCCTTAAAGCCTTGCCAATTATCTTCTTTCGACACTTCCCAATATTCACCGATTAATTGCGCTTGACTGACTAAACTAACTGGTGGCATGACAATTCGGTTGTACAATAATAAACGGGAAGAACGAGGTAAATCAATGGGATTTAAAGGATGCTGACAAATATATTCCCCCGACTTCACTTTAATTCCAGATGCCGGAATTATCCGAGCTTCAACTTGCACTTTAGCCGCCCATTTCCCTAACCGTATCCAATGAGGAATTTCTATCTCTTTTTCGGCTATAATAAAAGTTTGATAGTAACTACCAACCGCTAATTCTTTCGCTCGACCAATGTTAGCCGGATAATTGCGTTTGGCATTACCCTCACCAAACCGTTCCGATCTCCCGTAATACTTAACTTGAGCCGCTTTAAAAGTATTAATTTGGTAAGAGCATCTCAAAGGTTGAGCCGGAAAAACATAGATTTCTGCTTGATTCAAATGAAATAGATTCTGTTCGCGATTAGCATCAAAATAAGCAGGCTTCTGAGCATTTTTCCCTTGTAAACGGTAAGGCGTAGGAATATAAACCGTTTGGAACAAAGCATAACTTAAAGCCCAATTATGCAAATATTTCTCCGTTTCATAAAGAATCCCCATTTCGCGAGTCGCGAAAAAAACATTATCGTGCAGAGTGAGAAGACATTGATAAAGAATCATCGATTTTACCTCAATATTTTTGATTTCTTTAAGCTGCTAAAAAATCAATTATTTTGTTGACAAATTAAGCTAACGGCAACCCTTACAGCCCGCCAACGATTCAAATCGCTGGCTAATAGCTAAAGTCCACTTAAGTGGACTAAATGTAAATGCTAATTTTCCAGTCCATTTTAATGGACTTCCGCTATTAGCCCGGAACTTGAGTTCCGGGCGGGTGAAGACATCCCAATTAAGAACCAGATTTACCTTTACTTTTGCCCTTTTCCTTAGTCAAAGCGCCATAGGTTTCGGCATAACTTTTCGTCTGCTGATACAGCGCCGTCAAAGTTTCTTGCAAGCGAGTTTCATCCTGATAAATTTCCCCAACTTCGGTCAACAATTCATCCAATTGAGGACGCAAAATCACCTGATTTTTCCGCACTGGTTCCTTTTTAATTAAACTATCTGCCACTTCCGTCGCCTTGGTAAGAATATCGCTAATCGGAGCAGTAATATCCGGCTTTAACGCATCGTAAAGCGCCTGAGTAAAATGCAGATTACTGAAAATTTCTCCATCGCAAAACGCAATTCCAACAATGTGATTTGTCATCGTACCCGTGCGAGATTCCTGTGCGCCATAGCGTCGAGTTCGCAACAGATTACCCAAAACATAAATAAAACCTTCAAAAGTCGGATCGCGCAGAGTTTCCACCGTTGGAAATGCCACTTCTGGGAGAATGTGATCTAATTCATTAATTGCACTCCGCATTTCACCTTTTTCGCTCATCGTTCCCCCTTCATAAGGAGCGTTAAACGTAAAGCTGCGATGGGAATTTTCGTAAGGCGTGAGAGAAAATGCCGAATCAGAATAAACTTTGGAACGTTCCGATCCGCTATCACCAATAGCGAAACCATAAAGAATGCAATCAGGGCATTTTTTACAAGATTTTTCGCCATTATATTCGCAGCAATTATCCGTTCCTTCGGTGGCGCTAGTTAAGTTTAAAGAGCGCAGTAATTCCCGTCCTGCTAACCGTTCTGGTGTAATTTGTTTGCGCTTAAACATAACAAGGCGGCTAAGAAAATCGCGAGTATTTAAACCTGCTTGGGTGCGTGCAGTATTCAATACTCCATCTGTTTGAAAAACTGGAAAAGATTGGCTGTGTCGCACCATTAAAAAGTGAACGTATTTACCTGATGCTAAACGCGGAAATGCGGTTTGAAATTGAGGTTTGAGAGTTTCGAGAATAGCCATGATGATTTATTTTCCTTCTGATTGAGATTGTTGTTTTTCTTGAAAATGTAGCCAACGGTAAGCAAATTCAGCCCCCGCTTTGATGCGGTTGCGGTTTTCTTGGAGAAGGGCGCGATCGCCTTTATATTGCCCCAAAAATATTTCCTGCACGCAAGTAGTCATAAAGCCATGAATTGCTTCGAGTTCCTGTTGCTGACGCAGGGCATAATCAACAGATTTATCCTTTAGCAACGGACGTTTATAGACTTCTTGGCGATCGAGTGCAGCGTGCAATTGTCCAGCGCCTTGCAAAATTAAATCTTTCGGATCGATATTAGTCGGGCTAGAAAGAATTACCTCTAAAGCTTTGGTAATTGGCAATAAAATTGCGTGGCTTGATTCTTTCAAATCGACTTGGTAAAATTTGCGATATTTTCGTACCAAGTCTTCTGTAAAATCGATTGTTTTCTCCATCATAACATCTCCTTGTGACCAAATTTGGGCAAATTTCCAGTAGCGATCGACCTCTTTGGGAGAAGGTTCTCGCTTGTCCCGACGCAAACTTTCATTTGCGATCGCAAACACATTCAAAACATCCGTCGCCAAATCTCTCACAGTGCCATTAAAAGCTTGCCAACGTGCATCGGGTTTCGCACTGCGATTATCTAAATGAATGCTATAAGCTATTAACAAACGTTCCAGTGCATTCTGTAAGTTATCTAAGCGAAGAGATGAATCTAAACCTAATAAATTCCAAAAGCCAGCCGCCCCATCTAACTTGACAGTTTCTAGAAACTCTTTATCGCTAGCATAAAGGGGATCTTGGCTTGCAGTTGCTACCACTTTTACGCCCAAAAGCCTGGGTAAAGCAAGGGCTAAAAAAGTTGGTTCCACCCAAGCATCGGTGATAGTTTTTCCCATTGTAGTCGTGTAAGTCATTGCCATAAAAGGCAAGTCTCGCACAGAATATTGATGTTTACCAAATCTTCCCGCTTCTGCTTCCTCATCATCTTCATCTCGCCAAGCTAAATTATGCAAACCGCTAACTTGCATTTCAGCATCAAGCCAATGTTTGCGAACTTCCCAAAGATTCATTCTTTGTAGTTCTTTCGTTAATAATTTCACCGCTTTAGCTGTTTGCGGCGAGTAAACATAAGCCGGGAAAATATAGAGGAAAATCGGCTGTCTGTCTTCCAATTTTCCCGCAGGTGCAGACCAATAAGCCTGCCGCAATAGCATTTCTAGCGACCAGATTTTTGATATCCCTCGTTTAATTCTACCACCTCCTAAAGCATTTTTATTACTATATTGTTGTGGTTTAAACAAAACTACAGAATCGAGTTGATCTTCAGCCGAAAATTCTCCCGAACTCAAAGAACAAATCGCCTGATTAGTGACTTTTGCATCTGCATAAGCGGCAAGTTCATTTTCAAACTCGCGAGGCGATTCTGTTAATCCCCAAACTTCCAGATATTGTGCCAAATAGCTAGTAAAAGCTGCGCCAGTCGGACTGCTATTTTGTTTGAGGAAACCGTTATTTTCTGCCCAAGTTGCAAGGCGATCGGCAAAATCGGTTAAAAAGTCTGCTACTTGTTCTAAATCCAGGGTAGAATTAGCTGCCATATAAGCAGCCGCAACGCGATACCAGCCATAATTTACACCGCCTGATTGCACTGCTGTTTCTGCTGGGGAAATATCCGTTTCCAGATTTAGCATCGCCAGAATTTGCGGCGCATATTCCTGACATTCTTCAAAGAATTCTCTTTGCGCTAAAATGAGAAATTCGGCAATGCGATCGGCCCTTAAATCAGCGGTTTTTAAAAGCCGTTTTTTCTCATCGTCGGGAATTTCTAACTTTTCAATTCGCTTTCCTGTAGCCGGACTTTTCGCATTCGCCACTTTCGCTTTCACGACATCGGGTAATTGCCGAATCAGTTCCGCCGGACTAAAAAGTTCCAACGTTTGAGGCGCAACTTTTAACCCTTTTCCATCTCGCACAAATCCCACATCGCCAGTGCTGAAATACGCCGCCAATCCTTTTTGATTGTGAGATTCATCGCCTTTAATCAGGCTATCCCAAACAGCAGTTTCAATTTCATCCAAACTTGGCGTAACTGAATTTGGCGGCGCTAAATAAACAGCACCATTGGCAAAATAAAGAATCGGTTGCCAATCAATTTTACTAACAAAATTGACGACAGCATTGTGAATTTGATTGGTGAGTAAACCGCGACAATCTCGCAGGCGATGGTAAACGAGTTTTTTGTTAATTTCTAACGATTCTAGACGTTCTTGCAAGCGATCGCCACCAGTTTGAATTGCCACATCCGCCGGATCGTTGCAATGCACTGCAATATCGCCAAATGCCAGCAGGTGACGCAAGGGTAAATCTAAACGGCGATCGTCATCAATTTTAACTTCAAAATCTCCGATTTCCCAATTAGAAATAACGGTATTGCTGCCGACTTTAAATTGGGTATTCTGCGCTAAATAGGCAATCTCTAACAAATACTCGCGCCACTCCTGCCAAAAAGCATCAAAATTCAGTTTCTCTCCCCAAGTTTCGCAAACTTGTAAAATTTGCGGTATTTCCGATGCTTTTGGCGGTGCAGTTTCTTCTTTTTGACCTTGCACGGCTTTATTATAGTCGTGCAAAGTGATTCCCAAACACAGCAGGCGTTTTTCTACTTCTGATAGTTGCAAATCTTCTGGCAAATATTGGCTGAGATTCCAAGCAGTTAGCAAAGCATTTAAAACGTGAACTAACAAGCTTTGATCCGCTTTATTTGACCAGCGTTGTGCTTTTTCATCGGCACGAAAATTGCCTTGTTGCACTAATTTTTGATAATGACCTTGGTAGGAACCGCCTAAAGCTGTAATTAAGGCAAATTCTCGTTCCATTGCAGGTAGAACAGTCTCGATATACGATCGCAAAATTGGATCGGTATCTTCCGGCAAAGTTTCAATCAGTAAAGTTTGCAGTAAAGTTGTCATGGTTTTAATAGATATAAGGTTTTGCAGTTTCGCAAGGTTTGAGTCGCCATTTCATTGCTTCCAACAACAAAGCATCTTGATTAAATGCAGTCGCATAAGTGACACCATCAGCATCGGTAAGTCGATACAATCCAAATGTGGGATTGAGATGTAATTTGCGACTGACATCCCAATGGCTATAAGCTTGACTGCGGTTGACAGATACGATAAAAGCCAGTAATTTTCGTTTGCGAAGACATTTTTTTACTTCACTTTGCGGATGTCCGACAATGCTAAGTTTATCTAATTGAATTAAACTGCATTGTTTCAGTTCTTCGGTGGTGCGATCGCACTCCAATTGAATGTCAAATCTTTCATCTGTCCATTCCTTAATTTTCAAGTAAACTTGAATGTATTTATCGGGAAATTCTGTCGCTGGATGGTTAAATTTTGTAGCGGCGGCTAAAAAGCGATCGCGATCGATAATTTCCACTTCCGCATAAGGTAAAAGCCGCAACAAATCGTAAGTATAAAATCGCGACTCATCCCAAACTGCTGCTTGCAAATCCGAACCGCCACGAAAGCGCAATAATTCTTCCTGTACTGCTTTACCAGTTGCATCATTTTTCAATGCAAACCAATGACCGCGTTTTTTATCCAATTGTTCGCCATAAACTTGTCGCAAATCATCAGTCATTTTTGCTTGAATTTGTCGCATGACATCGGCATTTTCACCTGTCATTTTCAGTAACATTCCCTGCGCTTGCAATGCACCCCAATAAGCGCGATATCGTTCAAACTCTGCGGGAGGATCGAAAGCATCTTCTATCATCTCCCGAAAATCATTTCTATTAACTGTTTTAACCTCTGCCAATTTCTCATTTAATCTTGCCATAATCCAAGGCGTGCGACCTGAAAGTAACACAAATGCTTTGTAAGCTGAAAAACCTGGATGACGACCCAAACGACCCAATCTTTGAATAAAAGTAGCCGAATCACTCGCCTCGAAAATTAACAAATGAATTCTAAAATCTACTCCCACATCTACCGCCGATGTACCGATAACTAAAACCGATTGTTCGGCATTTTGTAACTCTGTTTGAGTAACAGTTCTTTCTTGGCGATCGATCCGTCCGCTAATCTCTCGCACTTTCACTTTATCTTCAGGAAAAATAGCTTGTAATTCTCGCACGGCGCGGCTAACTTGCGCCACCGAATTGAGAATAATTAACCCTCGTCCTCTCCCTTCCGCTTCCAGAATTTGTCTAATTGTTTCTGCTTGTTCTTTCAACCAACTTAGCGAATCGGAATCTCGGTCTAACTGCACGAATTCTAATTCTACCGATTGCAAAATTTGGCGATATCCCGGTGTAGATTCAGATTCATAACTTCCCTTCACTTCTGCTACTTTAAAACCTGCTTCTTGGAGTTTTTTAATAAAACTGGGTTTAGGGGTAGCAGAAGTAAACAAAACTTTCATCGGACGCTTGCGCGGTCGGTTGTAACGAATTAACAGCAAACTATTTAAAATTGCCGCTTCCTGATGCACGCCAAAAATATGAAATTCATCAGCTACATATAGGTCGAGATTTCTGGCAAAAAGTAATGGCAACAAAGCGCGATCGTAAGCCGGATTATAATAACGAAAATGAGTAACTAAATGAAAAATATCCGGGTTAGTGAGAATCACAGATTTCCGTTCAATTACTTTCGATAATTCCTTAAATTTATTGCCTTTTTCTGCTGCTTCCACTCGCCGCGCTAATTCCGCACCGTAAAGACTATCGACGCGCTTACTTGCATCCAAATTGAAATATGTGCAATAGTTGGCAACTTGCTTTTCTTGATCCGTTACTAATTCAATCGTCGGATAAAGTGCGATCGTGCGAAACCTCAAATCGATTAAACTTGACAATTGCGCCGCCAGCGATTTCCCATCTCCCGTCGCCGACGTATTGAAAATAATCTCTGCATCACCGTACAGCACTTGGGCGCAAGTTTCAACCTGGTGTAAGGACAAAATACAGGGTGCATCCCGATTTTCCCCAAACTTCGGTGCTTTCTCCTTAACTTTGCACTGACCCCGACATCCCAAAGCACAATGCTCGGAATCGGTATTTTGCTTAGAAAATAAGGGAAGTAAGGTAATTTTCATGCTTTTACCTCCAACAGCCACAGGTC
Source organism: Aerosakkonema funiforme FACHB-1375 (assembly GCF_014696265.1). Taxonomy (GTDB): domain Bacteria; phylum Cyanobacteriota; class Cyanobacteriia; order Cyanobacteriales; family Aerosakkonemataceae; genus Aerosakkonema; species Aerosakkonema funiforme_A. Next base: position 19,043 of record NZ_JACJPW010000089.1, read on the forward strand.
ACTTATATTTGTTAATAGAGCGAGTATGACACAAACTCATCTATAGTGCAAGTACATTTATCAAAATGCCTCGCAAAAAAGAAACGATTACACTGTCTATACCACCCGGAACCAAAGAGCAGCTAGAAGATATCGCCGCTCAATTCAAGATTTTATGGGGCGATCGACCGAGTATTTCCGGCTTATTAGTTGCGATCGCCCAAGCCGAACTCGAACTAGGGCAGCGATTTACACTTACACCCGTACAGGTGCAAGCCCTAGAACAAGCAATTAAACTGCTGATCGATTCGGGATACGTTACCGAGGCGCAAACCTTAATGGCTTTACTACTAGAACGCGGAAATCTCGATTCCCCCCTGCGCCAGTCCTTTCTACAACAAATCAGTCAGTCCCTCCCCGCTTGGCGAGTGTTGCTCGATCGCCAAATTGCCAGTCGCCAACCCTTCCGCCTCCTCTATCGCGACGCACAGCAGCGAGATTGGGTGTTTACCGTGCGTTACGCCGAAATCTTGCTCAGAGAAAAACGACTGTACCTAGAAACCTGGAATGAAGAAACCGAAGGCAATCGCGATTTACCAGAACTCGCGCACAACCGTTCTCTCAGACTCGATCGCATTAAAGACCTCAACATCCTCCCCAGCGACGGTGTATGGCGAGAAAATCTGGATTTTGTCAAAGTGTACTTACACTTTAAGGGCGAACTGGCCAATAGCTACGAATCGAAACGCGGGGACATCAGCGACGAACGAGACGGCAACATCCGCAAGGTAGTGCGTCAGGTGTCAAGCACCTTTTGGCTAAATCGGGAGATATTAGCTTATCGCGCTGGCTGCGAAATTGTTGGGCCAGAGAATGTGCGCGATCGTTTCAAGCGAGAGGCGCAAGCAATTTGCCAAGTATACGATTCGCCAACTGATAGCACGTAAGCGCCAGTATTATATTTGGTCGGTAGGAACAGTGCTTCAGCCATAAGTGGTTTGTTTTTATTGCTGTTCCTATTCTACGATCGATATGGAAAGGGGGTTTTCCAAAAAATATCTGGAAAAACCTCTCCCCCCGTCCTTCTCCTGCGAGGAGAGGGGTGTAGTTGAAGTAGTTTCAACCAATTGGAGTGATGATTATGCTTTGAAGCTGGAAGAATACGAAGCTTTAGGTATTTCTGAATATTGGATTGTAGATTATTTGGGATTAGGAGGAAGACGCTTCATCGGTAATCCTAAACGACCTACGCTTTCTATTTACCAACTTGTTGAAGGAGAGTATCAAGTCCGCCAGTTTCGAGAAAACGAACGAATTGAATCGCTTACTTTCCCAGAGTTAAATTTGACTGCATCGCAGATTTTTCGAGCAGGTCAATGAGCGAATTTATACAGGTTTTAAAAGAAGAAAATAGAGGTGCGATCGCTTTTAGTAAAATTGGGGAGTAAGAGCGCGAGCGTCATCAATTAGTTTGCTATATTATGCTGCTATCAATTCATCTAACTGTAAAATACACTGTTGAAAAATGTAGTTTACAGCCGCAAAAAGCTTGTCTAATTCTTGAATACTGTAAAACGATCGATTTCTGGTAAATTGATTTCTTTCAAGTTTACCAAATTGCCATAATTGACCATTAGAAACAATTCCAAACACAATAAATGGTGGTTCTCCATTCAGTCGTTGTGCTGCTACCATTTCAGCTAGGCATTGTCCCCATCCTTCCTCGAACTTATCCTGCTTCGCCTCAACCAAAAGCAGATAGGGTTTATCAAAAACAACCTTACCTAAAGGAGAACGTTTAGCTAAAATATATTCAGGAAACCCTGAGAGATTTTCATCATAAGTTAAAGATTGATGACTCCACAAAGTTAACTGTTGGAAATAGGACTTCCAAACTTCTTTAAGAACTGGGTAAATTAAGTTTTCACAAATCGCATATTCCGAGTTACTAACAACTCCTTCTTGCATCACGAATTGTAAGTCTGTACGGAAATATTCTGGGATATTAAATGCGGTTTCGATGATAAAATCGGCTTCGATGTACGTAATTTGAAATTCTTTGAGGACTGCACCGATACTCTTGTAACTGCTAAAAGACATATTGACCTCTCGAATTAAGTCTGGCTCTAGTTTAGCAAGTTTATCAGAGTGCGATCGCCGTTTCTGTTTTCCCTGACCCCGTAGGTGCGCTCTCCAAAAATTCTTGTGGGGTAGGCATCCTGCCTTCGAGATTCTTTTGAAGGAGATGCCTATTAGTTCCCACTTATTTTATTTTTGGTTTGTTCAATTCCGAGCATTTAGCTTCTGCTTGTTCGTAAGCTTCTTGATATTCCTTACCGCCTAACATTACATCGCCGTAATACTCGTAAGGCATAGAACCATAAACAGGCAAAGGCTCATCTTCTGGATAATCTTCCTTGGCTTCTTCTAATGCTGCTTGCAATTGCTTAACGGTTAGTTTTTGCGCGGGAAAGTAGTACAATTCTTCCGGCTTTTTGTGGAGATATGGCAGAGTAGGATCGACAATAGAATTATCCAGTTCGATCCAGCTATGCTCAATGGGTTTGTACGGCTTGCCAGAAAAAACTAAAAAACCTTGAACGTAGAGCGATCCTGGCGTTGCCAATGCTGCATGATAAGCATTGTCAAAGCTGTTTACTTCATTGCTTTCAATGCGTTTAGCAATTTCCACTGAGAGAGTCGCATCCAATAATTTGCTCATACCTGTTGCATTAATCGCCGCACTCCTACCATGCTAACTCAAGATGCGATCGTCTGCCCATCGCCGACCTCCCAGAACGCTCCTGCACATCAGGATACCGAGATTTTGGGTGCGATCGCACAACCCCATACCTGAGCGCTACCCCATTAGTAAGAATGAAATCACCCTTTTGGATCGACCGTTTTGGTGATGTTTTTCACGATTGTTTAAGATAGTTTATATTTGTAGGTATAACCTGAAAGGATTTTAAGTTATGAATGAAAATTTTGAGAGACAAGACAACCAATTTAACGCCGGAACTAACGAATCTGCGACTGCACCCAAAACCACTGTGCAAGTGGAAACTAAAATAACAGAAGTAGTCACTGACGAAGAACCCCAAGGAAAAGGTCGCCAAGAGGAATTCAAGATTAGCGGCGATAGCCTGGTAGCAAAAGTAAAAGAACTGATTTATCAAGGCAATATTCGTCGCATCATTATCAAAAATGAAGAAGGACGCACCTTAATAGAAGTACCTCTAACTATTGGATTAGTTGGCGGAGTTATTGGTGCGACCATGTTTCCAGTTATTGCGGCTCTTGGTGCGATCGGTGCAGTCGTGGCGCATCTTACACTTGTCGTGGAACGCAGAGAATAATGCGATTTTAGATTTGAGATTGCAAATTGCAGATTTTCAATTTACTCAAAAGTAAACTAGCATTCTTGGGAATACTCTACCTGGCTAACCGAGCATTTTCCCCTCAAAACAGATAGATCTTGTGGAAGCTTTTGACTGAAAAAAGGGGTTTCTAGCCTCCCCTTTCAAGGGGAATTATCAAAAAATTTTTCCTTTCTTTCAAGCTCCGTCATTTCAAGGCGGAGCAAATCCAAAATCCAAAATCCAAAATCGCGTGACAAATGACATCAAAAATTGAATTTGGTACTGTATCTAACCCAGAGGACGCTCAAAGTCTGGGGGAAATGCTTTGTCAATGCTTTAATTTTCCCATAGCTGATTGGCCAGAATATCGCGATCGCATTGGTTTAGAAAACTTCCGAGTTGTTCGTCAAACAGGAGAAATTGTTGGCGGTTTGGCTATTTACCGCATGGGACAGTGGTTCGGTCAACAATCTGTACCGATGGCGGGAATAGCAGCAGTTGGCGTACCGCCAGAACATCGCGGCAAAAAAGTAGCGATCGAACTTTTAAGCAACACCATACGCGAACTTTATCACAAAGGCGTACCAATTTCAACACTTTATCCCGCTACCCAACGCCTCTACCGCCAAATGGGATACGAACAAGCGGGAAGTCGTTGCTGTTGGGAGTTACCAACCGAGAGTATTAAGTCGATCGATCGCACTTTGTCAGTACAAAAAATCAAAACCATTCAATCTGAAACTCTCGCAAAAATTTACCATCAACAAGCCCAACAAATCAACGGCAATTTAGATCGCAATCCCGCTATATGGCGTGGAATAGTCGAACATAAAGAAAACGTAGTTCACGCCTACCTCATCGGTGCAGAAACTCAACCAGAAGGTTACATAATTTTCAGCCAAAAAAGTGAAGGTAACAATCTATACTTGGAAATTTGGGATTGGGTAGCGCTAACACCAGCAGCGATCGAGCGTTTGTGGACATTCATCGCCGATCATCGATCGCAAGTCAAGAATGTCAGGTGGTATTCTGGTGCGATCGATCCTCGACTGCTGTTGCTACCAGAACAAACCGCCAAAATTCGCTTTCACGAAATGTGGTTTTTGCGGATAATAAATGTCGAAAAAGCTCTGAATTTGCGCGGATATCCACCAGAGGTAGAAGCCGAATTGCATCTAGCAGTTAAAGATACTTGGATACCGGATAACAATAGTAATTTTGTCCTTACAGTATCCGGCGGACAAGGGGAAGTAACTAAAGGTGGCAGAGGTGATTTGCAGTTGGAAATTCGAGCCTTAGCGCCGCTTTACACAGGTTTGTTTACACCATTACAACTGCAAATGGCAGGACAATTAGAAGCAACTGACAAAGCAATCTTAATTGCGACGCAGATGTTTGCCGATTCTCATCCGTGGATGCCAGATTTCTTTTAATACCAATTTTTCTCTCCTGTATTTATGGGGATAATAAAATCGTATTTAACTGTAGGGTGTCTTAGGAACGGGCGAGAAATTGAGTGTTGCAACCGATCGTTAAATTGCCGTGCCTAACGCACCATCCCCAAATTTTGTAACAAAAATGAACACTTCCCCCATAAATTTACCTATTAGACATCTCCAGAAAAGAATCTCAAAGGCAGGCAGGATGCCTACCCCACAAGATTTTTTGAAGATGTCTATTGTACTGTGCTGCTAACAGTTTCTCTAGCTACCTTCTCACTAGATTTTGGCAAAGGCGGACGCAAACAAAGATATAAAAGTGCGCCAAACAAAGGAATAAACGAAACAGCCCCAAAAACTTGTCTATCTTTGATATCGCGACGCGCCATATCGTCTCTTACTAGCGCCGGAAACAACAGACAAAGCATACAAAAATCCAAGCTCATCACATGAATAAATTGACTGGTTTGCCATTTTTTAATAAAATCTCCCCAGTCTCCAGCAAGCATTGCATAGCCAACTAAACCGACAGCGATCAAACTAATAAAAATAGCCGTCCAGCGCGAATCAACTACCTTGAGAAATATATTTTTTTCTCCGATAAATTCTATATTTTGTTCGCGCAAAGCTAAATATGGCAATACTGCAAATGCTCCTACACCAAAAGAACCAATCGCAAAAGGCCATGCACGAATTTTCTGCCCTTTGCCGTCAATAAACAGCACACAACTGTAAATCATCGGCCAAACACCCATAATATAGAAAAGGGAGACAATTATGGGATTAATACCTTCTAACTCCCCTAGCGAAAGATTTTTAATTAACATCCATGTATCTGGTTGTGTAGGCGGAGCGAGTAGAAAGGCGTAGCTGACAAACCCAATCCACAGTAACCAAAAGGCAATTTTTCTAGGCATAATTACACTTGCTAACACTGAATAGCTAATACCTCAAATTTACTTTATTTAGGCAAACTTTTTAAGAATTTTTCTCCCTTATTAACCCAATGGCGATTGCGCTTGTAGTGAAAATAAGAAGAACCTCTAACTCTCGACAGCATTGTCTCCACATATCTCCGAGCTTCTTGGGGATTACCTTCTTGGGACTGAATTGTTGCCATCATAATATATGCTTCGGGATGACTCCACTGTCTGATGTCTTTTTCCAAATGTGCTTTAGCCGCTTCCCAATCTTGCAGAGCGACTAGGGTTTTAGCATAAGCAAGAGAACCATCTCCATATTTATGATCCGGTTCTAATTTTAACAGTTTTTCCAAATATTCCTTAGCGCTACCAAATTTTTTATTCTGCATATCAACGAACGCAGCGCCCCAAAGAGCTTGGGTATGATCCGGTTCTTTTTCTAAAGCTGTTTTGTAGGCAATTTCGGCTCGTTCTAGCATTCCCATCTCGGAGAGAAGATTTCCCAAGATAACAAACTGATGTGCCTTACCGATATTTTTTGCATCTGCTTCCGCAATCCAAAGTTCCCGGCTGCGCGTCCAGCGAGTAAAGTACTTGGGTACGGTAACATCCATTCTGGGCAGCTTTCGCGTTAAAAAGTAGATAACAGCACCGGGAAAATTGAGGAAAATTAAAATCCAAAGCCAAGTATTCCTTTCACGCTCGTTTTGAACGCAATCGTAAATCATGAATAACCAGAAGCCTGTTGATAACAAAGCTACGAATTCTAACATTGGCAAGCCCCCTTTCCGTTATGGTTCCAACTGAGAACTGGTATATTTTGCACAAAGGCAGTTTTCTACAGTTGGGAAATACCTCCATTGAAACTCACAGTTTGCCCTGGCTTCAAGAGGGGTTTGATACAGGATTGTGATGGAGTTGAAAAATACTACAAAATCAGCTCGACTGGGCAAGCTCGACTTGCTTATTAAGTTACAAATTGTTAACTCAATGCTTCCGAGAGATAGTCGGCGGCAGCTTCTACGACAGCGATCGCATTTTCATATACCATCCGGGTAGGGCCCAAAACGCCGACACTTCCCACCGGCACTGTACCCTGTCGATAAGTTGCGGAAATCAGCGTACAGGTGCGTATCGGTTCTAAAGGATTTTCCGCACCAATTCGCACCGTCACCCGTTTACCTTGTTGATTCTTGTGGCACAGGCGTCCCGCCTGTGATTCACCTATTCCCTCCACTTCTGGCGATTCAAAAATTAACGGCCACAGTTGGTCTTGTTCTTCTTCTAACAAATGAATCAATGTTTTGATTTGCTGCAACTCGGAAAATTCTGGTTGACGCAGCACTTCGGCAACTCCGCGAATCAGAATTTGCGTGCAAGCTGCCGGTTGACTGCGACGAGATACTTCTGCAAATAAATTTTTGAGGAATTCCCCATAGCTTTGAAATTCGCGATCGATCTGAGTCCAGTCTAACGCCGCCAATTCCAAAAGCGATCGTCCCCGCAGCTGACTATTCAAAAAATTAGATAAAATTTGCAACTCTCGATCGATAATTTCTGCATCCGGTTTAGGGACATCAATTGGTATGGGTAACTCCATTAAAACCGACTGCGTTTCATAGTTATCCATCACCACAATCAGCATTACCTGACCCGGTTCCATTTGTACCAATTGCAAATGTCGCAGTTGGGTAGTGCGAGTCTGAGGCATAGTGATGAGGGTGATGTAACCGCTCAGAGTCGCGAGAATTTGAGCCGCACCCTGCAACAGCGCCTCAAAGCTCCAATTCTCCTTATTTAGCTTATCTTGCAGCAATTGTTCCACCTGCCGCGCCAGGGTTCCATCCGGCGATATCAGCTGGTCAACGTAAATACGATAGCCAGAGTCCGAGGGAACCCGTCCCGCAGAAGTGTGGGGTTGATAAAGTAACCCAGCTTTTTCTAAAACGTTCATGGCATTGCGAACCGTGGCTGGGCTGACACTGAGTTTGTACTCTTCTAGCAAGGCTTTCGACCCTACCGGTTCTGCCGTGGCTATATAGTGGCGAACCGTTGCCCAAAGAATATGTTGTTGCCGATCTGTAAGATGGATTTGCATAGAGGTTTCCAGCCAAACGGGATTTGAAAATAATTTAAAAAAAAAATGCTGCGCTCGCGCCAGATAATCATTAATAGTGGTTAAAGATGATAACAAAGTACCTACACTTTCGCTAGATCTCAAATGCGATACCGTTTTCACCTCATACCAGACTTTCCGAACATAGTTGTAGCAAATACAACCAGTGCTTCTTTCCTAAATGTGGCCGCAGAGGCAGCCATATGTTTACCATAGCAAAAGAAAACGCGCTGCTTGAGGCTAAGGTTTCCCACTTTAGCTGACAGCTAACAGATGTGCTAGATGCGATCGCTGTATTCCGACAGGAGAGTAGCGCATCTCATTCGCAAGTATAAAATTTGATTATTTAGTTATTAGGCATCAGCGATCGCTCGTTAGTTTTTCGATAAAAATTATAATTACAAACATCATTTTAACTATAGTTTTTCTATGCAATATATCACCCATATACATCTGAATTCCTGCTTTCCATAAACAGCGGTAGAGACGTTGAATTCAACGTCTCTACCGCTATCGCATTCTAATTTCTAATTTTTCTGGTGAAAAATTTTTTTACGTTTGACTTTTGCTAGTAACGAGGAATTGTAGAATCAACTACGGCAGAGTAAGCATCAATACCACCTGTGACATTTTTGACATTGGTAAATCCTTCCACGATCAACCACTGACACATTTGGGCAGAGCGGACACCGTGGTGGCAAAGTACTATTGTCTCTGCGTGAGGATCGAAGCGGTTTTGGATCTCACCAGACCATTTGCCAAACTCGCTCAAAGGTAGATTCTCAAAACCTTTCAACCTGGCGATCGCAACTTCTTGCGGTTCTCGGACATCCACCAACTGTAGATTCTCTTTCCCAGCCGCCAGTAGGCTGGCTAACTGCTCCACGCTAATTTGGGGGATGGGTTGTTTCAATCCCTGAAAGCTACTCACAAATGCCTCTAATAAAGCCAAATCGCATTATACCATTTTTATAGGAAAGGATGCTCCTCGTTGGCGCGATGATTTTGCTTTTGATCGATAAAATTTTTCATAGCAATGCGACGATTAGCCATAAACTGATTCCAAAAACCGGGATATATGTCGTCCATCGTTTTAGCGATCGACCAAACTTCCATCCCGATCATTTTGTAGAGGGATCGATCGGCACGTTCCAAGTCTTCTAGTCGTTCTTCAACATCCGCACCAGGAGAGTTTAATGTGGTTTGCGTTGCAGGTTGGGAAGGTTTGCTATATTTTAGCTCAAGCATAGCGATCGCCTCATAGTTATCAAAATTTATAAACCTAGAGTGGCAAGGACTAGCAGATCCATAACCTCAGAAATGCTACCCAAGCCCCCGTAGAGCTAGGGTGTGCTTTCAGTCAAAAATTTAGCACCCTCAAGGCTGAAAGCTCGCTGTTTAAAAGGACTGTTGCCGAACTAACACCACAGCGATGGAGTTAAGCGCCAACTAGGATTTTTGACCTAAGTACAAGTTTATACAAGCCCGCTAGCGAATCAAAATGTCGAGGGGACTTGAGTTGGCGTTTTTTTGGTAGTACTAAACTAAGTTTAAGCATTTCCAACGGATATAGCACTTGCAGACAAAAGAATTTACGCTAGCTTGATGAAAGCTTTAATAGTCTTCAGATTTTTTAACGCTGTCCGAGCCCAGGATTGGCTCAACGAGATCGCTCTCACGAACGCTAACCGTAATATCTATGAAGCTCAGATTATTCTTTTATACCTTGGCCGATCGGTAAAGGCAGCATCTTTTTGCGTTTAGGAATGTAGGCAGAGGGGCAGAGGGGAAAAATTAATATTTTTCCCCTCTGCCCCTCTGTTCCCCTGCACCGAAAGCTTCTCTCTCTAACTGTAAACAAAGTAGCTAGCGCTCAGATTTAAACCCGTCACGCCTGCTACCCGACCGATGAGTTCGTCCTTGGCACTGAAGCCAACCGTGCCATCATCATCAAGGTAAATATTGGTATTGCCACCGCTGACGGAAAGAACGTAGTTAGAAGCTACTCCCGCTAGCTGAATCAAATCCTGGCTGATGTTGAAGCCTTGGATGAGAGCAAAATCAGTAGAGCCGCTACTGCTGGGATTGCCATCATTGTAGAAAGCACCCTTACTGGAATTTCCCAGAACGAAGCGATCTGAACCTGTTCCACCCGTGAGAGTATCCAACTCGCCTTTTCCTGGAGAACTATCTGAAGGGTCAACACCTGTGAGAACATCATTGTCGCCAGCACCATTGAGCGAGTCATTCCCCCGACCGCCAATCATAGAGTCATTGCCATTACCGCCATTAAGGTAGTCAGCACCAGCTCCTCCATTGAGAGAGTCATTACCTCCCGACCCTTTAATCGTATCGTTGCCTAAACCGCCACTAAGAGTTTCATTGGCTGAAGTGCCAACCAGCGAATCATTGCCATTAGTACCACCGAACGAATCGTCGTTAAGGATAGTACCCACAGCAACGGCTTCGGCGATCTCGCTGTGAATGGGGTCAGTGAGGTTGACTAAGAAAACTTCGTCTATTTCCGGATTGGTATCCCCAATTACCGACACAGAAATCGTTTGGCTGGTTTCTCCCGGATCGAAAGTCAACGTACCGCTAGTTGCAGTGTAGTCTTCTCCTGCCTTTGCGGTGCCGTTAGCAGTAGTGTAGTTTACGGTCACCGTTTCCGCGATCGCCTCTGACAGGTTGACAGTAAAGATGGCATTGGTAGTGCCTGCGTTGCCTTCAATAACTGCGGCATTACCGATCGAAAGTTCTGGCAGGGCAATCTCTTGGTTGCCAAAGTTGATATTTTCGACAACTGCGTTATTTTCGACTTCGACAATGTGAGTGCCATTCCCCTGTTGGGTGACTACCACATCGTCTACGTACCAACCTTCAAAGCTGTTCGCTATGCCATCAACAGTATTAAAGTCGAATTGGATTTGGATCGTGCTACCAGCATAGGAACTCAGGTCAACCGTGGCGTTTGTCCAGCCTGTGGTGGGATCGAGCAACAGATCCGCATTTGAGACAATCGGTTGGAAACTGCCGCCATCCTGGGAAATCAGCACTCGCGCTTTATCGTAGGATGACGGTAACCCTTCAGTTTGGAGGAAGTAATTGAAGGACAGCGCGGCACTGCCAGTGCTGCTCAACTGAATTTCCGGGGAGGTAATTCGACCGGCGGTGAAGCCAACATTAAAGTTACCGCCACCATTGGGGCCTTCCCCTTGACCGAAGTACATACTGTCGTCTGGAGAATGGCCCGGTTGATTGCTGCGACCTGTAGATAAGTGCCACAGTCCAGTTACCGCGCCACCGGAATTGTCGATCGCAAATCCATCCAAATTCGGATCGCCATCTTCGTCGCTAAAATCGGCATTGAGCAGTTCGATCGAGCCATTCACGGGGAATGTCTGCTGCCACCCATCCTCTAACACTTCTGCAACAGTGTAAGTACCTTCTTCTAGGTCAGCAAACTCGTACTCGCCATTAGCGTCGGTAATAGCGGAGATTTCGCCTTCGTCAAATTCACCGTTCTGGTTTTGATCCAGATAAATTGTCCAACCTTGCAGTTTCTCTTCATCGGCGTCTATTTGGCCGTTACCGTTTTCATCGTTCCATTTGATACCTTGAATCTTGCCAGGAACGATCTCCCGGTTGCCAAAATCCATGTCTTCGACAATTTCGCCAGGGTCAAGTTCTACGGTATGCGTACCGACCGCTGTTTTCAGCGTAGGGGACTTACTTGTGCGGGCGAAACTGGCAGTTGCAATATCGTCATCGGTAGCACGATCGCCCCGATCCACCGGAGGACTTGTTTTGCTGATAGATCCCCAAACGCGATCGTCCCCAGGCGTAGAAACAACGTTATCGGGCACATTGCCGGGAGGATCGCCGATCGTACCAAACTCAGTATTGGGAGCGGCATCTGTGGGCCCGGAGAAAGACCCGACCACCGTACCGTAATTAATGTTGCCATCGTCACCCAGTAAAGACAGCGGCACTTCAATCTGTAACGAATTTGACTCATAGGTGATGGGTACGGTGCCGATGAAAGTGCTGGTATCGAAAAGATCTACCAAACCGGGATGTAATTGCTCGCTGAACAAATCAATGACTACCTCATCTCCCAGCGGGCCACCTTGCTGATCTGGCGGTGCAAAACCGCTTTGATAGGAAGACAAACCAGTCAAAGGATTCTGGTCGAGGTCTAAATCCCAGTAGCCGACAACTGAGTTAGACAAACCCGCAGACGGTGCTGCGATCGAATTGTAGAAATTCATCGTCAGGATGAGATTTTCATCGCTCACCGTACCGCTGACACTCTCGATATCCGGTTGCGGGGAATTAAAGCCGAAAGTATCGCCTTCCGGGTCATCAAATACCTGACCGCTACTACCGGGATAAGTTTGCTCCCAACCTTCTTGTATTACTTCCGCAACAGTGTAGGTACCTGGGTCTAAGTCAGTGAAAGCATAATTACCGTTAGCATCGGTGACAACTGCAATTTCGCCCTGATCCAACGTACCGTTCTCGTTATCGTCCAGAAAAATTGTCCAGTTGGACAGTCCCGCTTCATCGGCATCTTTCTCACCATCACCATCCAAGTCGTTCCACTTCATCCCGTGGATTTCTCCCGGCAAAACCTTATTGCCAAAATCGATATCTTGGGCAATTTCGCCTGGATCGAGCTCTACAGTGTGGACACCAGAACTGTTTGAACTAGCAAGAGAGAGATTGTCAACTAGCACCGCAGAATCGACAACACTATCGCTAACGTCCAGAACTCCCACAGCCAAAGTGTAAGTTCCCGAATTTGTAAAGGTGTGGGAAAAAGTTCCATAACCGGTTTGTTGACTGAAACTGCCACCTAAAGGCACTAATGGACTGTAGGTGTTAGCGAGGGTACTGTTGTCCTCAGGTGTGAGCGAAATGAAGGCAAAATCGTTGAAAGAGCTAGATTGTGCCTCGTTAGTGAGGAAATTCCAATCGAAGCTCAATTGATCGCCCGCAGATACGGTAATTGTTTTGGCGATCGCCGAACCTTCAGTAGCGTTACCGTTGCCCAACGAATCCAAGCTGCCGGGAGCCAAGCCCAATAAGCTTTCCAGGTTTGGTTGGCCCACGGAACCAGTGCCATTGGTAATCAAAGCTTGATAAGTGCCGTCAGTCGGATTGACACCAAATGCAGCCGTCTGGATGCCAGTATTCCCAAACGTTTCCCAATCACCGAAATTGCCGCTTTCAAAACTTTCATTGAGCGAGACCGGCCCTGGATAAGTTTGCTCCCAACCGGGTTGCAGCACCTCAGCAACAGTATAAGTCCCCGCTTCCAGACCGTAGAAAGCATATTCACCATTGGCATCGGTTTGAGTTGACTGTTCGGAACTTGCGGTCAAGTTCAACGACCAACTGTTGAGAGTGCCGCTGTCTCCACCATATTGATCTACAATTTGCAGCGTCCAAGTACCGTTGGCATCTTCACCATCAAAAGCGGCTAAACTGCCCTCTGGTTTAAAGGTGCCGATAAACGGTGCAGTTCCCGCAGTAATCGCTGTTTCTGCCTCATCATCTAAAGTCGTGTTGGTGAAGTTATCCTCAAAACCGCCCACATTGCTGAACAGCTCGACAGAAGTGCCGGATGGGCTAATCAGCGAAACTACCAAATCTGCATCATAGGTGTGGGTAAGGTCTAAGGTGACGTTCAAGTCCTCAATCGTGCCAAGACTGCTGACCTCCAATTCCGAAGTGCTAGTACTCAGATCTGGAATTGGTGTTGGAACATCGCTGGAACTGATGTCGGTGGTTTCCGTATCCAAAACACCATTGTTATTCTGGTCTAAAAAGATTGTCCAACCTTCCAATCCCGGTTCGCCTGGGTCTTGCACTCCATCGCCGTCTAAGTCGTTCCATTTGATACCTGCGATCGCACCAAGATTTGCTTCTCGGTTGCCGAAGTCAACATCTTGCACGATCTGATTTTCATCTACTTCTACCGTATGGGTGCCGGTGCCTTCTGGGAAAGTCTGTACCCAACCTTCCTGCTGTACCTCCGCGACGGTATAAACCCCAGGTTCCAAACCGATGAATTCATAATCGCCATCAGCATCGGTTTGGGTGGAAGCTTCGGAAGAAGTCAAGTCAAGCGACCAACTGTTGAGCGTGCCAATATCTGCCCCAAATTCATCCTTAATTTGCAATGTCCAAATGCCGTTGCCATCTTCGCCATCGAAAGCAGCTAAACTACCCTCTGGTTGGAAGCTGCCGGTAAACGGTGCTATTCCGGCAACTATTGGCGTAGCTGCCTCATCATCCAAGGTTGTATTGGTGAAGTTGTCTTCATAGCCACCGACATTGCTGAATAGCTCGACCGAGGTACCTGACGGGCTAATCAAGGTGACATTCAAATCTGCATCGTAGGTATGGGAGATATTTAAATTGACGTTTAAGTCCTCGATATTACCGCTAATGCCGCTGACTTCTAGTTCGGAAGTGACCGTAGCTAAATCGAGAATTGGGGTGGGAACGTCAGTGGAACTGACATTGCTAACTTCTTGATCGAGAATACCGTTGTTGTTCTCATCTAAAAAGATTGTCCAACCTTCCAGTCCCGGTTCGTTGGCATCTTGCACTCCATCGCCGTCTAAGTCGTTCCACTTGGTACCCTGAATTTGACCGCCAGTTGGCTCGGTGGAACCTGTGCCATAAACGTTCAACTTCCAGGAGTTCCAAGTACCGACATTACCACCGGCTTCATCGGTTACTTTTAACGTCCATTCTCCCAGAGACGATTCGCCCCAGAGACGAGCGGAACTGAATACCCAGTTGTTGTAGTTGTCGCCAGAGTCATTGTGCGGTGCGGCTAAGATCGATTCTGTTCCATCGGGAGAAACTAGCGCTACTTTGAGGTTGCCCCGGTAGGGGTGAATGGCATCGAATACTACTTCAACTTTTTCGATGTTGATGTTGTCGCCGATATTGACTGTGGAAGTGAGGCCGTTTAGGTTGTTATCGGGAATAGCCTGACCGATGTTAACTATCCCGGAAGTAGCAAACACTTCTGGCGCAACTGATGTCCAGCTGGCGGCAGCACTCACAGCTACGGCGGCATCAATTGCCCCAAAACCATATTTGTGGTTAACGTCTTTTCCGGCTCCGTTGAGCGTCCAACCGGGATCGGTGGGATCGTTCTTTTCGGCAGTCTCGACGAGGATGTGCTGCACGTCTCGCCAGGTAAGATTCGGATTGGCTTCTAACATCAGCGCAATGAGACCTGAGACTAAAGGCGTTGCTGAAGATGTGCCGCCGAAGCCGTTGGTGTAATCGTTGTTGTATTCGGGATAACCGTTATACCCGTCGTTGCCCAGCAGGTCGGTTGTGGTAATTCCTACGTCATCGCCACTGGAGTAAGCGGATACTAAAATAGGGGCTCCCGGTTCGCTGTACCAGGACTGCTTGCCATTATCGTCGATCGCAGAAACTGCGATTACGTAGCGGGAATTGGCATAGCCATCGTAGTTGGCGTTGTCGTTGCTGGCCAAACCGTTGCCTGCTGCCCAAGTGTAGATGTTACCCAAGCCGCCTCGACCGTTCGTGACGCCATCTTGCAATCCTGCCAAGGTGAGCGGCCCTGGCCCAGCTAGTACGGTACCGCTATCGGATGGCCCCCAACTGTTGCTGTAAATGTCAATATTCTGCTTTTGATAAGTGAGAGCGTTGGCTTCCTGCAAGTCGTTGGAGGGGCCGGCAATCAGTCGCAGTCCCGCTAAGTCGGCTTCTGGAGCTGCACCGCTAACGCCGATGCTGTTGTTGCCTTTGGCGGCGGCGACTCCTGCTACTGATGTGCCATGAGCGTCAAAGGGGCCTGCTGAAGCCACCCCAGCCCTAAAGGGACGGGGGTTCAAAATGCGATGATGCCTCTACTTGGCTCTCCCGAATTGGTACAACATCCAAATTCTTAGCATCGACATTGAG